>CAYJNJ010000017.1:0-51394 GCA_964371595.1 uncultured Bacteroidales bacterium
AAAGATAATTTCTTTGTTTAAATGTTGAAAATTAACACAGAATCTCTGTGGTTAATTTCAGAAGCTATTAAGTAAAAAATTAATTTGGATCAATTTAGATGAGGAGAAAATTACCATTAAAGATAATCCTGGTTTTCATCGGATTAATCTTAATAATCCTGATCATATTGCCCGGTGTTACCAGACATTATATTGTCAGCCATGGAAAGGAACTGCTCGGAAGGAAAATTGAAATTGATAAGATCAGGCTGAATTATCTCACTTCCACAATACAAATTAACAGCTTTACAATGTACGAAGCTGATGAAACGACGACTTTTGCTTCATTTGACCTTCTTAAAATTAACCTGCAACCGCTTAATTTGATCAGGAATGAGCTTGTCATAGAAGAATTCCTGCTTGAAGGCCTTTACACCAATATCATCCAGGAAGATTCCTCATTTAATTTTGATGACCTGCTTGCCTTTCACACCCAACAGGCCGACAGTTCAGAAACTGAGACTGATACCGTTCCTTCCGAACCGCTGAGGTTCCGGATGTCGGACTTCCAGCTCAGGCAGGCCCATATCGTTTACGACGACCGGAATGTGGGACAGGCGACCCACCTAAGGGATTTCTCCTTCAATGTGCCCTATGTCGCCTGGAACCAGGATGACAAGAGTGAAGCGGGCCTGAAGTTCTCTTTTGCACAGGAAGGATTTTTTGAATCATCTCTTAAAATCGACCCTGTTAACGGCGATTACCTGGCGGATGTTACCATCGAAAGACTCCACCTTGAAGTTTTCCGGGAATATATTGCCTATTATACCAATATTAAAACCCTCACCGGTTTGTTTAATTCGCATATCGACCTGTCTGGAAATATTTATAAACCGGAAGAATCGGTGGTATCAGGAGATGTGGAGATACTTGACCTGGCCCTGACCGATACCTCGGGTGTGAAAATTTTAGGCACCGACAAAATCGGGCTTGGCCTGAAAAACATTGATTATTCCAACTCGCGGTATGAATTCGATTCCCTTGTCCTTACCGGTCTATATGTAAAATTTATTCTGAACGATTCCACGGATAATTTATCGGAGATGTTCGGTTATTCCGATTCGGATACAACATTGACCGAAGCAGTAGAGGCTGATACCTCTTCAACTGAAACAACCGGTTCTCTTTATTATTCGCTGGAGGCATTCATCATCCGGAAAGGGGTGATAGAATATACCGACAACCTTACCGGTGAGCCGTTTGATTACCACCTTAGTGAAATTACCCTGGCTACCGACAGCATCACCAGCGATGCCGGGTGGGTTGACTTCTATTCAGAGATGCTGCTGAACAACAGGGGGACGCTCAAGGCGAAGGTGGGCTTTGATCCTGCCGACCCGGTGGATAACATCAGCCTGGATTATGTGATAACCGACTTCCAGCTCAGCGACCTGAATATTTATTCCCGCTTTTATATGGGTTTCCCGATCATTATGGGAGATATGTATTATTTGTCGGAAACCGGCATCAGCGAAGGGATACTGGAAAGCGAGAACAAGCTGGTGATGACAAACGTGGAACTTGGGAAGAAGGGCGGCGGGATCTACGATGTCCCGGTCAAGCTTGCATTGTTCATCCTGAAAGACCGGAACGGGGTCATCAACCTCGACGTACCGGTTAGAGGTGACCTGAATGATCCGAAGGTCAGGTTGGGGAAAATCATCTGGAATACCTTTAAAAACCTGATCGTCAAAGTAGCGGCGGCGCCTTACGATGCCCTGGCCGGGTCCATCAATGCCGATCCGAAGGACCTGGAAGCCATAGAATTCGATTTCCTCGATACAGCCCTGACGGCGCAAAGGCAGCATCAGCTCGACCTCCTTCTTGAGCTGGAAACGACCAAAGCCGGACTGGGCATTGAATTGCTGTATTACCAGGACCCTGTGCTTGAGGGTCAGATCATAACGCAGGAGACCGGGATCACCGATGAAGCAGCCATAAATTCCTATGTTGAGCTGTTATCGGTCTCCAGGATCGGGATAATAACAAAGTACCTGCATTCCGTCAATGATTCCACCACGGTCAGAATTTCGGTATCGAGCCCGCTAGACCCGAAAAATACCGGGACAAAGCCTGTATTCAGGATCATTTATTCGCTGCAGGAGGAGTAAATTGATTATTTCAATTGTTATTTTTAATATGTGGAGGCTGGATCTCATGGATATAAAAAATACCATCATGTATCATTGGCCATACTGCTTTAACGTTTTTGTGCCCGTGGGGATTTGAATACATTTCGCTCCAGAATATCTCACTCCTGGTTTTAGTCCGGAAATTTACTATCCCATATTGTATTTGCAGATCAGAAAAAAGACTTTCGATTGAATTTTCTTCTTTTGAAGTGATCTCAACCGGTTCCGGCATCATGTATGGCGTTTGGAATTGCCCACCTGAGGAAGAGAAGGCCAGGGAATACATATTCTGGCCAATGCTGTCATAAACGATTTGACCCATGGTTATATAGTTCTGATAAAATAACGGGTCGCTGGTTTCCTGAATCAATCTGATATTTCTTGCATTATGCATCGATGCTGACCATACAATGACCTTATCACCCGGTTTTTTATTTTTAATGATCCATAAAATATTGTCCGCCATTTGTGAATCCCGAATGTTATTGATTGCATAGACAGGAATTGAGTCATGTGATCCCTGAATAGAAAGGCTGAGATTTGTTTTGAAATTTTTTATGGTTTGAGGCCAAAAGTCGTAATGCTTGCTCTTTATTTCTTTTGATTCTGAAAATAGTTCATCCAGTATTTGAAATACGGCGAGTGAATCAGAAGGGGTTGAAAAGAACTTATCCTTTGGGGCACCCATTTCAAATAAATACTTCTGTAGTAATGCGTTTGACAATGAATCTAAAGTGAATCCAGAATCGCTTAATCCTTTTTCAAGATAGTTTAGATAAGTATTATAAGAGAGAGTATTCGGCTGACAATCGATGCCATATAGTTTGATTTTATCGGATCGGATCATCTGTGTCAGGAATTCTTTCATTCTATCAAATTCAAATGTGCTTGTCCAAATTGCAAATAAGGAGGAATTTAAATAGATGTCACCAGGTCCCTGGGAATTTTTAATAATATTCCCAGCCATAAATGTATCATAGAACCCGGATTCAAATGCAATAATATTGAATCCCGATACATTAACAAGATATTCGATTAATCTGGTTTTAGCCAGTGTTACATTGCCCTCACCGTGCGCCTGCTCTCCTAGAAATATGACTTCTACACCATTTAGGACCTTATCAAGAAAGAGCAGATCGCTGTAATTTGTGTCTAATGGGTCGACTGAATGAATTTGAAAAATGCTGGTAGAAACTGAGCAGCAATCATCTGTCACCTGCGAAAAACTAACCTTAACATAAAATATTAAGAATAGTAAAAATCACTTTTTCATAATCAGGACTTGTTAACATTACTTGCTGCCAATAAAATTAAAAGTTATTGAATTCATTTCCAAGGAAAAGATTTGAATTGGGCCGATAATGATATTAATTCAAGCCTGACTTCATGAAAGCAAAACCTAGGCTCAATATATGAAAAGGTCAATGTAAGTGTACTGTCCCTATCAGCACAAAATCTTCCTTAACTGTTTGAATTACCCGTATAATTTATTTATTGTTTAAGAAATTTTCTGGTTATTGTTGTTTCGTCAGCAATGCATTTGATAATGTAAATACCTGGAGGGAGATGGGCAATATTAACCGTGTCGAAATTACCTTTGATTATTTTTTGCTTTTTGCCACTTATGCTATATACCTGTGCTTCAATTATCTTTACATCACTTTTAATTGTAAAATAATCTTCAGCGGGGTTGGGAAATATGATAATACCCGGAACAGGATCCGGGTTATTATCTATTCCGGTCGATCCTATAGGTATAACATTGATATAAAAGCCCTCCTGTCTTAAAATAGCACCACTTGACCCGACGGAGTCGCAATACATATCATTACAACCAGCCCTATCATCTACTGTCAAACACAAATTAAATGGCCCTGATGATGCGTAATAGTGATTTGGATAAGGTAAATCTGATGTAGAACCATCTCCAAAGTCCCATAAAAAAGATAAATTATCTCCAGTTGAACTGTTGACTACAGTTACATTTTGCCAACTGCCTTCCGAGAAACAAACAAAACCCGCAACACATTGGAGCGGATTTATAACCTCAGTAACTGTTAGCGTGTCGATAAAATAATCGAAACAAAAAGTTTCATAGGTGCTG
Organism: uncultured Bacteroidales bacterium; assembly: GCA_964371595.1. Taxonomy (GTDB): domain Bacteria; phylum Bacteroidota; class Bacteroidia; order Bacteroidales; family JAGOPY01; genus JAGOPY01. The sequence continues at coordinate 4,276 of CAYJNJ010000017.1, forward strand.
TCGGCAACTGTTAAAACGACGACAAAAGTCCCGTTTGTACTAAAGGTATGGTTGGGGTGCGTTTCGTGCGAAGTATTTCCATCCCCGAATGCCCAGTGTGAACGGTTATAATTTCCCGTTGAAAGGTTATTAAATGAATAGTTTCCAATACCATTATCAATATGGGAAAAGCTTGATGAAATGGTACTACCGGAGTCTGCAAGCGTAATGTTGATATTATTAATTAAATCCCCACATGTCAGTTTGATTGGTTCGTATTTATTACAGGAGTAACTGCCAGGATGGTAGTAGGTTTCGATGGTCCCCGGGTAACTTGAATTATCTCCGGAGGCACTAACCACATAATTTCCTGATTCGGCAATATTAAATTGATAAAGCCCGCCGGTTTCAATGCTGATGGAGTTCACCAGTTCCAAACAGGAATTACCTAAACATCTGTATAGGAAAACAGTTTCTGTACTAAATGTAAGCCCTGACTGCATTCCAATTTTAATTGTACCATTTGCTTTAAACATCCGATCATAAAGGATGGAGTATAAATCAAGATTTGAATTATAATTAAATTCAGCAAATACTGTATTTTTTGAAATTTTCTCTTTCTTAACTTCCTGACCAAACCCAATAATAGTCATTATTGAAAAGAAAATAATAAGTTGAAATTTCATTCCGGCTTCACCAGTCCAATATAACACCCCTTTGTCTTTCAACATACTATCATTTTCCTTAAATACCTATGGAGTTTTGTTCCGTTGGCTGAGTAAATATAGAGAATCTTTCCTGATGCAAGAGCAAAGCTAAGGGCTCTGAAATAAAAAATAATTACCAGAATGATTTATCCATTCTTGTAAATAATTGCAAATCAGAGTGTAAAATTAATCATCCTGCCGGAAGCCGATCTTTTTCCGCTGTGCTTGTTGCTCTTGTTGCTGCCGGGATTGTTCAAGCTGGTGGAGGTATTCGAAGATAAGTATGATTTGCTCATCCTGTTCACTTTCATGTTTCTCGAGCCAATCTAATTTGCGTAAGATTTCCGAGTGGGATTCAAGTATATGACGGATTCGGGTGAAAATCCTGATGATTTGAATATTGACCATAATTGCCCTATCACTGCGTAAGACACTTGAAAGCATGGCTACACCTAGCTCGGTGAAGGCATAAGGCAACTTTCGTGTTCCGCCCCAACTTGATGTTCCAATTTGGAACATCAAGTTTTCAAATTCTTCTTTTGTTAGTCTCACCATAAAATCATCAGGAAAGCGCTTGATGTTTCTATTAACAACTTTATTCAAATTCCGTGTACTAACACCATATAATTCCGCGAGATCCTTATCAAGCATTACTTTCATGCCCCGGATCAAGTAGATTTTTTTCATGATGATTTCATCAGGGATAATCATTTCATCCATAAAGTGGATTTTTATCTATTAATCCGCTTTTTTCCGAAAAATACCCGGTCGGGTGAGAAAAAATTTATCGATTGCCCCAATCGCCATATCGCCAAATCAAAAAAGTCCCGACCAATCGGGACTTTTTTGCCGCTCACCTAAGTTGTCAGAGTTGCAGCCGGGTAACTTTTACTCTGCAGATATAAAGTGCTCATTATGTGAATTTTCTATTTATCAAGAAACTTGAAGAAGCGATCTTTATGCCTTAAACTGACTCCTTATAAACGATAATCCGTTCGTGGTTAAACCTATTCCACCCAAAAAAAAATAATTAATCGGTCAAATTGTTCGTCGACCGACTTCATCTATGAGCAGTCACTATAAATCGATCGATGAAGTGGTCAATTTAGCAGGCGTGTCCAGCTTTATTCAAACATAAAATTTCAACCATCCAACATCTTAATTTCCATCCATTATTTCACTATATTTGGCGTTAATAAGGGGTTTTAATATCCTTGACGACTTGATGCATCTCACACTACCACTTAATGCTTTTGTTCTCCACCGAACGGGCAATGATCCCTTATTAGGCATTGTTATATCCAATAAGCCAATTCAATATGGGGTCAATTATTTAAAACCAAAACCAATGAGAACAAAGACTTTATTTTTAACTGTTACAGCATTTTTGCTTTTAGTGAGCGCTTTTAGTCAGAGACCAATTCTCGAGCTGACTTTCACGGCCGACAATAACGGTACTTATGTCCAAATGGACAGTATCAAAATCATGAACCGCACCCAGGGCGGCGATACGGTATTATATTGGCCTGATACGGTTCTTTCCATTTACTATGTGGGCATCCCTGAAAGCCCCGGTTCAACAAGTGGATTCCAGGTTTTCCCTAACTATCCCAACCCGGTGAATGATCAAACCACCATTTCGCTTTATGTCCCTGACATGGACAGGGTGAGCCTGGTCGTCACGGACATCCTGGGGCGGGTGATCCTGCTATCAGACAAGGTTCTTGATAAAGGCATTCATACTTTCCGGTTTACCCCCGGAGGCGCAAATCTTTATTTCTTCACTGCCCGATGGAAAGGAAACAGCAGCAGCATCAAGATCCTGCAGGCGGGAGCATATTCAGGTGGGACGACTACACTTTTATACACAGGCAGCGACGATTCTTCCCCACAACTAAAAGCCATGAAGGCTATTCAGGATTTCTTTTACAGCCCGGGTGATAAACTTCTTTACATCGGTTATACGGACACCCTGCAATCAAGTATGCTGGATATTCCGGTGGAAAGCCAGACCTACACTTTCCAGTTCGCCACAAACATTCCCTGCCCAGGAACGCCAACGGTGGAATACGAAGGACAGGTGTATAATACCATCCAGATCTTTTCACAATGTTGGCTAAAGGAAAACCTGAATGTGGGGACGATGATTTCTGGAGTGCAAAGTATGGAAGATAATGGAACCATTGAGAAGTATTGTTACAACAATGCACCAGATAGCTGTGCTAAATACGGTGGTCTTTACCAGTGGTGGGAGATGATGCAATACACCACCCTGCAGGGTGCGCAGGGCATTTGCCCGCAGGGCTGGCACCTGCCCACCGATGAGGAATGGAAGGTGCTGGAAGGGGCGGTGGACAGCCAGTTTGATATGGGTGATCCGGGATGGGATATTTGTTGGACTTGGTGTGGTTATGATGCCGGGACAAACCTGAAGACTACCAGCGGCTGGTATGAAAATGGCAACGGAACAGACCTGTTTGGTTTCTCAGGTCTGCCGGGGGGCGGCCGCGGCACTGAATTTGGTTTATTCCTCTATGTTGGCGACTACGGTCACTGGTGGACGACGGCAGAGAGCAGCTACTACTACGCATGGAGCCGCCTCGTCAGTAACATCCAACCGACCGTATTCCGGTATACCTTCGAAAAGGACTACGGTTTCAGTGTTCGCTGCTTGAGGGATTATTGACACTTTAACTATTCGTCAATTTGTCTATTTATCCCACCGGAGGCAGGATCTAAATTTTATTATAAAGATGTCAATATACGATGAGTTACCTGTTTTTAAAGCTAGTTATGATTTATTGCTTGATATTTTTCAGTTTATTGCTAATTTTAAGAGAGTACAAATATTCGGTTGGAGAGAAATTGATTTTGACAGAACAACTGCATTTGAGTATTGAATTCTGGCGTATTTCTGGCAAGTCAATAAAAAAACCACCTACAAATATTATGTAAATGGTAGATTTTGGGAGCTCCCTGACTAGGACTCGAACCATAGCCAAAGCACTTCCCATCAGCCAGTTAACTGAAAAACAATAGAAAAATCCGGAATTTTCTTTTTTTCAGAAAATAGAGTATCTAAAAATATTTTGAATGGACTCTGATTGAGCTAATCCTTGTCAATCAAGGCTTACGAAGGGGAGTATGATTTACCGATTGGACGATATGGCGGTTTACCGGTTGAGCGATTGTTCGATTTGCCGATTCAATTTTTGAAGTTTGAGTTGGATTTTGGATTCATTTAAAAGGTAGTGTGAAGGATTTTGTGTAAAGGGCTCTGAAATAAAAAATAATTGCTAGAATGACTTATCCATTCCGGAAAATAAATGCAGATCGGTGTGTGAAATTAATCATCCTGCCGGAAACCGATTCTTTTCCGCTGTGCCTGATCATCCCGTTGCTGCCGGGATTGTTCAAGCTGGTGGAGGTATTCGAAGATAAGTATGATTTGCTCATCCTGTTCACTTTCATGTTTCTCGAGCCAATCTAATTTGCGTAAGATTTCCGAGTGGGATTCAAGTATATGACGGATTCGGGTGAAAATCCTGATGATTTGAATATTGACCATAATTGCCCTATCACTGCGTAAGACACTTGAAAGCATGGCTACACCTAGCTCGGTGAAGGCATAAGGCAACTTTCGTGTTCCGCCCCAACTTGATGTTCCAATTTGGAACATCAAGTTTTCAAATTCTTCTTTTGTTAGTCTCACCATAAAATCATCAGGAAAGCGCTTGATGTTTCTATTAACAACTTTATTCAAATTCCGTGTACTAACACCATATAATTCCGCGAGATCCTTATCAAGCATTACTTTCATGCCCCGGATCAAGTAGATTTTTTTCATGATGATTTCATCAGGGATAATCATTTCATCCATAAAGTGGATTTTTATCTATTAATCCGCTTTTTTCCGAAAAATACCCGGTCGGGTGAGAAAAAATTTATCGATTGGACGATTGGACGATTTGGTGATTGGGCGGTTTGGCGATTTGCCGGTTGAGCGATTGGACGATTTGCCGATTCAATTTTTGAAGTTGGAGTTGGATTTTGGATTCTTTTAAAATATGACATTTACGTCGTTAAATCGCTAAATCGCTAAATCGTAAATCGTTAAATCGTCAAACCGCCCAATCGCCATATCGCTAAATCAAAAAAGTCCCGATCATAACAGGACTTTTTTGCCGCTCTCCATCCTGTAATCCGATAGCCTGGTCCTGTCGAGAAAGCCGTTTGAGAAGATATCTGCCATTTGCTTTGTCAGCAGGGCGCTGCGGTAATTTTTCCATAAATCGTCCTTATCCCCGTACATATAATCGATCAGGCCGGGAAACGACCAGTTGGCATTCTTCCCCCAGTGAATGGTAAATTTGATGCCTGCCGCCATAAAGGCTTCAATGATGCGCCTTTCGAAATCTTCAGGACTGATCATATCCTGGTTGCCTTTCCAAAGGATGCCATCCATTTCGAGGATGCAGGTCATGGGAAAGCGGGTGAAAGCAAGCGTGGCTTTTGAAGCTTTGATGAACCGCAGTGCCATGGCGCCAGGTACCGGGCCTTCTTCATTCACCAGCCTGATAAAAAGATCGAGCGCTTTGCCGGTGTCCTTATGGTCGATCCCGAAAGTGTAGGCGAATGCCGGTCCCTGGTGGAAGGAGTCCCAGAAGATTTCACCCAGGGTACCTTCAATATCCTGGTCGAGTTCGGGAAAGATATTACCTCTCAGCGCTTTGATCAGCTTCGGTATTACCCGGTTATGTTTTGCGGCGAATTTTGCGATCATGTCGGGCAGATCAGTATAGATTGCCGTCTTAATTTTCGGGAGCGGGTTCGGGTAATCACTCCGGTATTCCTTTTTATAAATGACTTCGGCGACAAAATCTTCCTTATCATTGTATGGGTTGATATAAACCTTGAAATGATATGGCCTTTTGCCTGTCCCGTCGGCTTCTGTTTCACCGGTTATTTTGAATGAAGAATCTTTAAAATTAAGGGTATGGGCCAGTTCGAGGGCCTGTGCTTTTGTAATTTTCCGGGTATATTTTTTAAGAAGGAAACGGTCTTCGGCTTCGATGACCACTCCGTGGATAAAACCGAAAGAGCCAAGGCCCACCACGGCTGCATCGAAAAGGCCATTGTTCCGGATCACCCGGGCATTGATCTTATGCGCAAAACCATCATTCAATGCAGGCTGATCCGCTCGTTCCAGGTAAACCACATCATCTTTGCCCGGGCCGATGACCAGGTTCAGGCCCACCACATAGTCCTGCACCGCGCCAACATCGAAAGCCGAGCCATGGATACCCGTGGAGATGGCACCGGCAATTGTCTGCCCGTTACTGGCTCCACTCGTTTTCAGCGATTTTCCATATTTGGAAAGATGTTCCGAAATTTCCTTGATCGTGTTGCCGCACTGGAAAAAGAAGAGGTCTTCCAGCCGGTATTTTGAATCTTTGTGAATGTCTTCCGGGGAAACCCCTAATTTCAGGTTCATCCGGGCATTATAATGCATCCGGTCCTGCTGGTGCGCGATATCCGACAGTGACCATGCCGATCCGTAGGCCCTGAACCTTTCATTTTTATCAATACTATCCCTGATCAGCCGCTGGATCTCCAACGCTGCATCATTGTAACGGCCGGTGACGGACGGGATATTTCCTTCGGGTTCAAGCTGGGTGTCGAACAGGATCTTCGTCGGGAACGGCCCGTTGTTATGGAATGTATCCCACTGCCCGATATAATGTGTTTTGGTACTAGCCATGGCTCGCTTTTTACAAATTATTCCTTCAGGCAAACATATTTCACCTTGATATTCCTTTTCTTGCCGAAAGTTATACCGCTCAGCAGCACCGACCCGAGGGTGACCCGGTATTCGACGGTATGGAAGCAACCGGAAGGGCAGGTTTCCAGAACCAGCACATGGTTTTCAAGGAGACTCAGGTTGACAGTCGTATCCATCACATGCACCGCTTTCCCGCGATAGAACCCGCTTTCGAAGTTTACCGGATCAGGTTCCGGCGCCCCGGTCACGTTTGATATGCGGACGGAATAGCAGGACTGGGCCAGTAGAAGGATCAAGAGAACCGGGATTAAAACTGAATAAGGCAATGGATTTTGCCCGGGGTTGATTTTCATAAAGATGGATTAATTATCACAGCCAAGGTAATTGATATGTCAATCCTTTTGCAATAGTTTCATCCTAATTAACAATACTTTAACTTTTAGGCTGTAGTTGTCGGAAAAAGAGGCTTCTCAGACTAATTCTTTATGACGAATTTGTTGGTAAACTGCTGGTTATCGGAACTTTTAATCTTAATTAAATAAAGTCCATCGGACAGGAAGTGAACAGGTAAGGTGACTTTATGGCAATTCATTTCTCCTTGATAAGACACTTGTCCGGAATTATTGATTATATAAATAGTTGCAGGAAACTGAACATCATTTATTCTTAATTCAATATTTAAAACTTCTTTTGTTGGAGAGGGATAAACACTAACCTGATTTCTGCTTTTTTGCTCCTCTTTTATCCCGACAGGAATAACCAATGGATTACCCCAGATCTGTTCTCCTTTCTTATAATATTCCAAATATTCACACACATCGCATGACCACCATTCGGGATCTATATACGTATCAAATGATCCACACCCCTCAATGTATTTAGTTTGATTGGGCCAGGGGCTTAATGTGTAATTTTTTATCCATAACATGTCGTAATAACAACTATCATCAAGTGATTTATAATAATATTCAGTCCTGTTTTCTACAAATTCCCTTCCTCCGTAGCCGTAATACATGCCATAGTATCCTATTTCAGTAGAATCATCATTATAATAGATATTTTCATATGGCAGGTTAACTGAATCAGGAATGATCTGATTTAATTGATTATAAGAATTAACAACAGTATCATGAGATAATGTACTGCCATACTCTGAAACCGTCCAATAGGTATAATCTATTGTGTAAAACACCTGGTTTTCATCCTCAGAAAACCACTTATCCAATATAATTTTTACAGAATACGAGAGTGCCAGTAAATTTCCATACTCATCATCATACCTGCTTGAAGAATGAAATTCATCTGAAAGATCAAAATCATAAATCTTACCACGACTCAAAAGACTTCTTCCATGATTCACTCCCGGAAATCCTGAAAGTAAATAAGTGGCATATGACCAGTTTGGCTCATAATAATATACACCGGGATAGAATTCATTAAAATTCAAGCACCTGATTAAACCGTGATTTTTAGATAATAAAAGGGTAATAGTATTATCATCGAAAATATCAAGTTCGATAAATTTAACCGAATCTATTATTCCCAGAATATTCATCGTATCAATTGCAATCACTTTTGCCTCTACACAAGAGCCAAGTGTATCTGTTTTATAAAACAACCAGGAATCGTTCAATTGCGCTTGTGATTTAATCATCATGGTATCTTGAATATGCCTGTATAGCATAAATACCCAGTCAAAGATGTAAAGGTCATTTGTAAAATAATAAATTCCTGATGGTGTTTTTGTAACATCTCCAATCCATGAAGACTTACCCGGAAGATAACAACCTTCCATGTTTGCAGGGTCACTGTTTATACTTTCTTTTTGTGTATAATAAACCTGGTTAATTCCAAGGCTTCTTATACTGTCGATGCGATAAGAAAATATCTTAAGATCAAATTCCTGGGGAGAAGAGTCCTCGTAATCATAAAAGTATATTCCATCTGTTTGGATACATTCATAATTTTGACAAAAAAGACTTTGTAATGGTAGATGGACACAGAGAAAAAGAAACCAGAATTTATACATCCCGCTTATTTTGAAACAAATATAATAAATAAGCAGTTAAAATAAAACCCAATTTATCCACCTATTTACTTCTCCATTTCCGGTGCCCCAAACCCGATCTTCCCCAACGGTTCCATTTGCGTTGCGGCATCGCCGGCGACCACGTAGTACATCCGGTTCGGGTCAATGTACTTTTCGGCCAATGCCCGGTGCTGTTCAAGCGTCATTTCGCTTACGATTTTCTCCTGTTCCCTGACATAGTCGAACGGCAGCTTGTACATGCTGATATCCTGCAACATACGTAACTTGGCGCCTAGGGTTTCGAATTCCCTGGACTTGGATTTGTTAAGCGAGTTTTTGGTGAAAACGAGGTCTTCTTCAGAAATGCCTTTACGGTATTCCTCCATCAGGCTTTTGAAAATCTCCACGGATTCCAACGTTGCCGACGACCTCACGCTGGAAGAAGCCTGGAAAGTGCCCTGGATGTAAGATCCGGAAAAGCCTGTCCTGGCGCCGTAAGTAAATCCTTTTTCTTCCCTGAGTACCATGTTCACATTCCCGTTGAATGATCCGCCGAGCTTCTGGTTCATGACGGTAGCGGCGTAATAGTCCTCATCATTTCGCGACAGGCCCGGGCATCCGATATTGATCACCGATTGCTTGGCGCCGGGAACGTCGATAAAATAGATCTTCGATGATTCGGGCGGGACCGGCAAAGCATATTCGGGATACACGATTTCGGCGCCCTGCCATTTTTTCTCCAGGGATTTCAGGGTGGCCATCACTTTATCCTGCGTAATATCGCCGGCCACATGGAAATTGGATGCGGCAGGGGTGAAGTAGGCCTTGTAATAAGCCTTCAGATCATCGAGGGTAATGGCGGCGACCGATTCTTCGGTACCCTGCCGGTCGACCGAGAAGATATGATCCGGCCCGTAGACCAGTTCCATGAAGACATCCCTGGCCAGGGTGTTCGGATCGGCTTTTGAGCGCACCAGCCGGTTGATCAGCCGGGTTTTGGCCATATCGAACTCTTCGGCATCCCAGCGGGGTTCGAGCAGCATCTCCTCCACCAGGGCGAGCGACTGGTCATAGGTCCGCGCGAGGGTGTTGACGCTTATGGTGATATCGATTGAAGATGCACTGATCGAGATGTTGGCGCCTAGCTTTTCGATTTCTTCTTCCAGCTCAAGCGGGGTCTTGTTTTGCGTGCCTTCCATCATCATTTCTGCAACCAGGTATGCCGTGCCGGCTTTATCGCGGGCATCGAGGTAATGACCGCCTTTCAGCACGATATTGAACTGTACCAGCGGCAACTCATCATTCATGACGCCATAAACGCCCATGCCGTTCTTCAGATGATCCGACCAGACCAGCGGCAGGTTCAGCAGCGGATCCGGGCCATCGGCAGGCATAACATAGCGGTCGAATGCGGAGGGGGTTTCCTGGATCGGTTCTTCCTCCATCGCTTCGATGGAAACCTGGGTTGCATTGGAAATGTCTTCCTCTTTTACCCCGGCATCTACCGAACCTTCTGCAATAAGGCCGGACTGTCCTTTGGGAACGAAGCTGGTGGCCAGGTAAGGCTTGTCTTTGATATATTTTTCATACACCCTGAGTATATCCTCTTTTGTCACCGCTGTCATTTTTTCGATATCGGTCTTGTAATACGAAGGATCGCCGGCGTATTCATTATAAGAAGCAAGCTGGAAAGATTTCCCGAGGATGCTACTGATGCCGTTGTAGAATTGCGTTTCCTGCCCGGCCTTGATGCGTTCGACATCTTCCTCGGTAAAACCTTCTGTTTCAAACATTTTAAAGGCTTCGAAAATGCCTTCTTCCACGTCCTTCAGGCTGATCCCGTCGCTTGCCGTTACAACGATTCCGAAACTGCCGGCAATTTCCTGGCTGCCGTTATAAGCATTCTGGCTGGTGGTCAGTTTCCTTTCTTTTTCAAGGACTTTATAGAGAGGGGCTTTTTTACCCTGGGAAAGGAGCTGCCCCAGGTAAGCAAGCGGGTAGGAATCCTCGTTGTACTCTTCCACGGTCGGCCAGATCATGCGGAACTGGGGTGTTTTGGCAAAATTGTCTTCGTGGTAAAGCTTTTTGGTCTTTTCCAATTTGACAGGGACAGGTGCCGGGTCGCTGACGTCATTGCCCCGGGCGATCTCGCCGAAATATTTTTCAATGAGCTTCTTAGCTTCTTCAACATCGAAATCGCCTGCCAGGACCAGTGTGGCGTTATTTGGCAGGTAAAACTTACTGTGGAAGGTTTTCACATCTTCTATCTGCGCATGGAACAGGTCTTCCATTTCGCCGATCACGGTCCAGCTGTATGGATGTCCTTTCGGATACAGGTTTTTAGCCACTACTTCCTGTGTAAAGCCGTAGGGGCGGTTATCATAAGATTGCCTTTTCTCATTCTGTACCACATTCTGCTGGACGGCGAAGGATTTTTTCGTGACCGTATTGATCATATAGCCCATCCTGTCGGATTCCATCCACAATATTTTCTCGAGTGCGTTTTTAGGAACGATCTCAAAATAGGTCGTCGCGTCGTTTGAAGTACCGCCGTTGAGGGTCCCGCCCGCATCCTGGATCAGCTTGAAGAACTGGTCTTCCGGGACATGCTCCGAGCGCTGGAACATCATGTGTTCGAAAAGGTGGGCGAAGCCTGTGCGGCCGGTGACTTCCCGGTTTGAACCCACATGGTACTGGACAGCTAAAGCCACGATAGGATCTGATCGGTCGATATGAAGGATCACATCCAGACCGTTGGCCAGCTTATATTTTTCGTAATCGATTTTCACTTGTTTGTCTTCAGGGTTAGAGCCGGATACCATGATCACGGCGAGCAGCAAAAGTAATGCGGTTCTTTTCATGTTTGAAATTTTGGATAAAACTATAAAAAATCTTTGGTTGTAATAGCAATCATTGATTTCACCACATAGGCACATAGGACACAATAGAAATTTTGAGTTTTAAGTTTTGAGTTTTGAATTAATTCTATGTGGTTTCCTATGTGCTCTATGTGTCTATGTGGTTAATAATCATAAATTTGCAATCAAAATATAATGCCTGGGTATATAAGCTGTGATGGATCAAATCATTGATAATGAAAAAGTTCTCGATTAAAGACAGGCTGATCGTTTATTTTGTTGTATTGAGCGTCATCTCAATAACGATTGTCAGCCTGTTTTCAATTTTTGAGGCAAAAAAGGGGATCACTAACCGGACATTCAGCCAGCTTATCCTGTTAAGGGACCTCAGGAAAGAGCAAATATTTTCATTTTTCCAATCCAGGAGTAATGAACTGAAATCCCTGGCAGCATCTGAAAACATCATATCGCTGGATGAAATTTTAAATAAAAACGAATTCAGTGAAAGGCTTTTAATGATTCTGAAGGAAGAACAGCAACTTCTTGACCTGGTTTCCGATACTGCTTACTGCAAATCTCTTTATTTTATCTCATCATCCGGTAAAGCCATCAGTATAAAATCTTTAGCAACTGATTCTCAGCCAACTTTTATTGAAGTAGCTGATATCCTGACCGATACTTCTTTTGTGCCTGCTTTCCGGTCTTCCACGGGTCAACATAATGAGCTTATATTCGAACAACCTGATGCACAAAATTCATCCCATATCTTTATCGCCGCACCTCTGGTTGATAGAACAGGCAGTTACAGGGGTGGGTATTTCCTGCTGGAAATCCTTACTGAAGCCATCAACGGAATAATTTACAACAATAATCCAGGCAGGGGCATGGGTGAAACCGGTGAAGCTTACCTGGTAGGCCCCGAAGGGCTTATGAGGAGCCCTTCCCGCTTTGTTCCGGGCGCCGTGCTTAATATCCCGGTGAAGACGGAAGGGTTTCTCAGGGCGGCGGCAGGGGAGGAAGGCGTCGGGATTTATAAGGATTACAGGGGGATTGAGGTTTTGGGGGCTTACGGCAGCCTTGATATTGGCGGGGTAAAGCGGATCATACTGGCAGAAATTGACTCGGACGAGGCGATGGTCCCCCTTACAGCGATCCGCAATGAAATCCTCTTTTTATCGCTGATCATTTCACTTGTCATGTTCAGCATTGCCTGGTTCGTAGCCCACGGGATCACACGTCCGATAGTCAGGTTGAAAAACGCAGCCAACTTTATTGCCCGCGGTAATTATGAGCAGCAGCTTGAAATAAAAGATAATGATGAGATTGGGGAACTGACAAGTGCTTTCAATGCCATGGCCCGGGAAATCAACTCGACTACAAAGGATCTCAGGGAGAACGAAGAGCGGCTCCGGCATTTTTACCGCGCCACGCTCGACGGTATCATTTTACATGTGGATGACAGGATGCTCCGGTTTAATTCGGCAATGCTCGATCTGACCGGTTATTCCGAAGATGAATTAACAGCATTCCGGGTTTCCGATTTTCTCCAGGTGAAAAAGGGCCAGGATTGTGTAAGGGATACCGAACCCAGGACATTTGAATCGGTCCTTATCAGGAAAGATGGATCTGACCTTCCGGTTGAAATCCAGGAATCCTGTGTTGACTATGATGGAAAGAATATCAGGGCCAGTGTGATCCGTGATATCAGTGCACGCAAGAAAATGGAAGCAGAATTATCGGCAGAGCGGAACAAGAGGATCAGGGCGGTTTTCGACGGGCAGGACCTTGAGCGGCAGCGCCTCTCCAGGGAATTGCACGACGGGCTCGGGCAGCAGCTTGTTGCCGGTAAGCTCATACTGGAGAGCTCCCTGTACGCAACAAATACCAATGAACTCAAGCCAAAGATCAGCGATGCGCAGCAGATCTTTGACCGGATCATAAGTGACATCAGGCGCATTTCCCACGACCTCAGTCCTTCTGTCCTGCATGAATTTGGCCTCAGGGCGGCTATGGAAAACCTGTGTAATGATATAAGCAAGGCCTCGGGAATAGAGGTTGAATTTCATTTTGAACTGAATGATAAAAACCCTGATGAAATGACTGCCACGTATCTTTACCGGATCGCACAGGAAAGCCTTAACAATGTCCATCGCCATTCAGGTGCCGGTAAGGTAAGAGTGGCGCTTCGTACCGACAATTACGGGATACTGATGGAAATCGAGGATAACGGCAAGGGTTTCCTCCTCAGGGAGGTGTCAAAAAAAGGGGGGAACGGGCTGTATAATATCAGGGAGCGGGTAAGTATCCTTAAGGGGCACCTTGCGGTAAAAAGCAACCCTGGAAAAGGGACCCTTATCACTGTCAGGGTCCCCTTCATCGAATAAAAGTGAATAAATCATAACCAGGATTATGGAAAAGATAAGAGTGATAATAGTGGATGACCACCAGATAATCCGGGACGGGATAAAAGCCTTGCTGTCAGGCATAGCTGGGCTGGAGATAGCCGGTGAGGCCGGCTCGGCAGAAGAGATGCTGCAAAAAATAAGCTCTTTCAAGGCTGATGTTGCACTGATCGATATCTCCCTGCCGGGAATTTCAGGGATCAGGCTGACGCAGGAGCTTTCCGTGTCGCATCCTGATCTGAAGGTACTGATCCTTTCCATGCACCTGAATGAAGAATATATTTCCAATGCTTTAAAAGCCGGTGCCCTTGGTTATCTTGCAAAAAATACAACGAGGGATGAACTGATCACAGCGATCGGCAGGGTGGCGGAAGGGCAGAAATACCTTGGCAGGGAAGTCGCCGAGGTTATCACAGCAGGATATATCCAGCGTGTTAATGTTGATGCGGCAGTTGAGAATGAACCACTGTCACGGCGGGAAATCGAGATCCTGAGGTTAACGGCGGAAGGCCATGGAAATAAAGAGATCTCCGATAAGCTCTTTATAAGCATCCGGACCGTTGAATCCCATAAGAACCATATCATGCAGAAGCTCGGCCTGAAATCGGCAGTCGAAATGACCCGGTACGCTTTAAAGAAGGGCCTGATCCAGCTTTAATTTTTTACGTGTTTCACGTAGCAAATTCCGTGTTTCCTCTGATTTCCAGTTGATATTCAAGCCATTACTTTGAGGTTTTATTTAAAAACCAAATTGTAATGAGAAAGATCAATGTACTTGCATTTTTATTACTGCTGCTGGTGCTCCCATTCAGCGCCACCAGGGCACAGGAAAAAGAAGGGATAAAGCCTGAGCTTGGCTGCGACCTTGTAACCAGCTACGTCTGGAGAGGGTCACCGGTCTATGCCGCTCTTGGCGAACAGAACGTACTGGCTCCAAGCCTTCAGCCGGCATTCTCCCTGAACTATAAAGGTTTGGAGCTCGGGACCTGGGGATCCATCGACTTTACCGGGACTTACAAGGAATTAGACCTTTTCCTGAGCTATTCGCTTAAAGGATTTACCGTCGCAGTAACTGATTATTACTGGGCAAGCGACTGGATCACGGATAATTATTTTGAATACCAGGCCGATTCTACTTCTCACTGCATTGAAGCTTCTCTTGGTTTCAAAGGCGAAAAGATACCATTCAGTATCCTGGTTGCTACCATGTTGTATGGTGCAGACATGCAGTTTGAGGATACGGAAAAACATGCTTATTCAACCTACATCGAGCTTGGTTACACCTTTAAAGTGCAGGAATACAACCTTGACCTGTTCCTGGGCGTAACACCGGCGGATGGCATGTATGGCGATGGTTACGGCGGAAAGGACGGATTTGCAGTGGTCAATGCCGGTATTACCGGATCAAAAGCCATTAAGATCACGGAAAATTTCTCACTTCCGGTGAAAGCTTCGGTGATAGCCAATCCGCAGGCCCGGAAATTATTTCTGGTCTTTGCCATATCCATTTAGCCAAGCCTTCATTAAAAATTCAACATTCAACATTCAACATTAAACCTTACTATTATGCTTGACACAGGTTCAACCGGCTTCATGCTTCTTGCATCAAGCCTTGTTATGCTCATGACGCCAGGCCTGGCCTTTTTCTATGGCGGGCTGGCCACAAAACGGAACATCCTCGGGATCATGATCCAGAGTTTTGCCTCCCTGGGATGGACAACAGTACTCTGGTTTATTTTCGGCTATTCCCTTTGCTTCAGCGGGGGAGAAGGCGGTATCATCGGGAACCTTGACAAGGCTTTTCTGAATGGGGTTGGTATTGATTCGATGTACAGCAACGGAAAGATCCCGGAAATTGTTTTCATCGCTTACCAGATGATGTTTGCTATCATTACCCCTGCCCTTATCACCGGTGCGTTTGTAAACCGTGTGACTTTCAAATCTTACATGATCTTCCTGACCTTCTGGCAGGTATTGGTTTACTATCCGTTTGTGCATATGGTATGGGGTGGTGGTCTGCTGGCCCAGTTAGGTGTTCTCGATTTTGCAGGAGGTATCGTTGTTCATGCCACAGCCGGCTTTGCAGCACTGGCTTCTGTTTTCTACATCGGTAGCCGTACTGATAAGCAATCGACACCGAACAGCATCCCCCTGGTAGCGATTGGCAGCGGCTTGTTATGGTTTGGATGGTACGGTTTCAATGCCGGCAGCGAAGTTGCCGTGGATGGTATCACCTCGCTGGCATTTTTAAATACGGATATTGCCGCCTCCTTTGCAACTATGGCTTGGGTTGTCGTTGAGTGGATACGTGAGCGAAAGCCCAAGTTTGTCGGGCTTCTGACGGGCTCTATCGCGGGGCTTGCCACAATTACTCCCTGTGCAGGTTTTGTACCGCTATGGGCGTCCCCGATTATTGGAATTGCGGCAGGATTAACATGTTATGTAGCCGTACAATGGAAGAATAAGATGAAGTGGGATGATGCGCTTGATGTTTGGGGTGTTCATGGTGTCGGGGGATTCCTCGGGACCATCCTGCTTGGGGTATTTGCTTCAAAGGCTGTAAACAGCGCCGGCGCCGACGGATTGATCTATGGCGGAGGGACTTTCTTCGGCAAGCAGGTCATTGCAGTGGTGGTGGCATCAGCCTATGCCTTCATTTTCACTTATATCATGCTAGCCCTCATCAACAGGGTAACCAGGGTAAGGGTTTCGGAAGATGAAGAGGCGCAGGGACTGGATATCTCCATTCACGGCGAGAAAGCTTACGACGAAGGGGCGCTTTAGCCGACTTTGTTAATGGCACACGGATGACACGGATTTAAACGGATTTACACGGATTTCTAATTCGTGATCATTCGTATAAATCCGTGTTCTATTATCAAAGCTTGATCAACTTCTTAACGATCATTTTATCTTCAAAAGAAATCCTCAAAAAATAAATCCCTGAAGGAAAGTTGCTAATATCAAGCTCCACTGTTCCATTGTTCCAAAGTTCCAGATTATACTCTCCGACCAGATTACCACATAAATCCACTATCTCTATTTTGGAATCTGGAATTTGAAATTTGGAATTTATTTGGTGCTTGGTGCTTGTTATTTGGAATTTGCCAGAGGTGGGGTTGGGCCAAACCTCCACACTTCCCAGCTTCCCCGCTTCCCCGCCTCCCTGCTCCTCCATGCCATTGATCTGCATGTACTTGTAAATTAATTTCTCTTGCCCGGTGATATAACCGCAAGTAGGTGAAGTCATCCGGACGTCAATAAGATATTCAGTAGTACCCAAATCAACCTTATTCCAACTGTTTCCCCCGTCGGTTGTGAAAAAAACCTGCCCAACCGTACCCACCGCGCATCCCGTTTCGGCATTGGCAAAACTTATGCTGAACAGATCTCCGTCCAATTGATCCCCGGTGACCTGGTCTGACCAGTTGTAACCATCCGCGGTGTGCATGATCCGGTCACCACAGGTCCAGCCGGTCTGGTTATCAATAAAGCAGATCGCGTTATGATATCCTGTAATGTGTACCTGGTCGGCATACCAGTTGCCATCCATATAATGGCGGACGATATTCCAGCCGCTCAGCCATCCCTGGTTGCTGTTTATGGGAAATGAAAGACCATGCAGGTCGCTGTTCACATTCACATCCACAGGCGTACCACCTGACGGAGTGATCATCATAAGACTTCCGTTCATCCCACAGGCATAACCTGTATCGGCCGGCAACGGCGGAAACTCTATTTCTGCAAGGGTGGTCCCAAGCGTCCAATGGAAATTCCAGGTATACCCTCCATCGACCGTTTTATAAATGATGCCACCATCCTGACCGCCTGTATAACCGGTATTCTGGTCTCTCATATGGATATCATTGAAAGCGGTCTGGTGTGTGTAACGATGTTCCCATGAATCCCCGCCATTGTCTGTATGAAGGATATAGCTGCTATCTATCGTAGTAGTAATGACGATCCATCCTTCTGAGTCATCCAGAAAATGGGCGGCCCTGATCATCGCAACCATAGTATCCGTGCCTATAATGACCGTATCGTTTGGCAGATCGGGCAGGTTGGCGGAGATGTTCTTCCAGCCGTACTGTTGGGAGAGTGAACAGTGAACGGTGAAGAGTGAACAGAAAAGGAGGAAGGTTAATTTATTCATGGCTTGTTTTTTTTCACCACAATAGGCACATAGGACACATAGATGACACAATAGAATTCTATGTGTTTTCTACTGTGACCTATTGTGCCTATGTGGTTAATATTAAAACTTTACTATTTTCTTCACAATTAGCGAATTCGAAAATGAAATCCTGCAGAAATACAAACCTGCCGGACATCTGGAGATGTCAAATTCCAAATAACAAGCACCAAATTCCAAACAAGCACCAAAATTCATATCACAAACAGAAATATCTGTTATGTTCCCGTAAATATCAACTACTTCACATTTTTGAATTTGATTTTTGGAATTTGTTTGGAATTTGGTGCTTGTTATTTGGAATTTGCCAGAGGTGGGGTTCGGCCATACTTCCACACCTCCCTGCTTCCCCGCTTCCGCGCCTCCCTGCTCATCCGTGCCGGTATTAGCTGTGTACTTCAGCAGGGTCTTCTGCCCCCCGATAATGTAGCCATTGGTTGGGGAAGTGAAAAGAATGCCGGTCAACATAGCATCAGTCAGGTTATGCTCAAGCATTGTCCAGTCATTGCCCCCATCTGTGGAGTATGCTATTTGCCCCTGCGTCCCGACTGCCCAGCCATTGTAGGCATCAATAAAATAAACCCCCATCATGGCACCCGTCTGGATAAAATTCGGGTCTACCTGGATCCAGTCAATTCCATTTGTAGTGAGGAGGAAACGATCACCGACGCACCATCCCAGTTGGTTATCGAGACAGTAAAGCCAGGATTTGGAGGAAAAAGGATGGCTCGAGTCGGAAATCCATGCTCCGTCAATAAAACGAATGATCAGTTGATAGTCAAGCAAAGCCCAGCCCTGCTCTTCGTTCGGAAATGACAAACAATATACACTGCCATTCAAACCGAGAGAATATGGGAATACTCCTTCCGGTGTTACCTGTGACAGGTGGCCGTCCTTGCCGCCGGCATAACCAATCTGGGCAGGCCGGGGGGGGAATTCAAGGTCGTAAAGGGCCACCGTCAGATGCCCGTGAAAGTTCCATGTTTCGCCGCCGTCTGTTGTCTTGTAAATCATCCCGTTGTATGCACCGAAATAGCCATTCTCTTCATCAACCATATAAATGTCCTGGCCGGCAAACGGAGCGGAATGCTCTACCCAGGTTTGCCCGCCGTCAGTCGTTTCCAGCACAGCAGACGGCTCCCCGTCGAACGGGTGAAAGGTGCAGATCCATCCATGGTTGTCATCGAGGAAGGAAATCCCGCTGATGTTGGCGATGAGTGTATCCGCCCCGCCGTTGATGATGACCGTATCGTTATAAAAATCAGGCAGGTTGCCGGTGATGTTCTGCCATCCGTACTGTTGGGAGAGTGAACAGTGAACGGTGAACAGTGAACAGAGGAGGAGGAAAGTTAATTTTTTCATGGCTGACATTTTTTAATGGCACGCGGATTAACACGGATACGACGGATAACCGCGGATCAGTTATCCGCGTAAATCCGTTTAAATCCGTGTCATCCGTGTTCTATTATCAAAGCTTGATCAATTTCTTAACGATCATTTTATCTTCAAAAGAAATCCTCAAAAAATAAATCCCTGAAGGAAAGTTGCTAATATCAAGCTCCACTGTTCCATTGTTCCAAAGTTCCAGATTATACTCTCCGACCAGATTACCACATATATCAACCATCTCTGTTTTGGAATTTGGTCCGCCAGCTGGCGGATGGAATTTGGAAATTATTTGGTATTTGGTGCTTGGTGCTTGGAATTTGCTATTTGTTTGGTGCCTGGTGCTTGTTATTTGGAATTTCCCCTGCGTTGGGTTTGGATAAATCACCACGCTCCCCAGCCCTCCTGCCTCCATGCCTCCCTGCTCATCAATCGCATTGATCTGAGTATATTTCAGCAAAGTGTTTTTTCCCGCTCCTGCAAAACCGTTCTGCAGTGAGGTGAAAAAGACCGTCATAAAATCGGCTTCCGGGCGTGGACAGGTTTGAGGGATGAAAACAACATCGCTCCACCAATCTGAGTTGATTGAGTCCCTGTCGAACTGGGAAGCATTTTCCGAATACCAGATCTCCCCATTATAACCTACTGCCCAGACATGGTTTTCATCCAGTGCAAAGATATCGTTCAAGGGGAGATTGGTATATTGCAGATGCACCCAACCTACATTTTTACCCACACATCCTGTAATACTCCCCTGGTTCCTGTCTTTCACCCCTTCATAACCACAACCCCAGCCAAGGTTATTCCTGTTAAAATAAATTGAATTAAAATTTGCAGAAGTTATTGGTTGATCGGTAAGACCCTCCTGGTCAAAAGTATAAACCGCATTGCCCATGCTGAGCCAGATCCGGTCATGTGACGGGGCGCTGATCGATTTCCACCAGAAAGGGGCATTGTCGAAATTGATCACATTGACACCTTCCGGAGTAACCTGGTGCATCTTTGAAGTAGCATAACTGCAGACATAACCGGTATCGCTGCCGGGAGGAAACGACATGCCGGTGATCGGTGTGCCGGTTAGGCCATGGAATATCCAACTTTCACCGCCGTCGGTCGTTTTGAAAATCATCCCGCCGTCGTTGCCTGCATAGCCGGTATTTTCATCCACCATATGGATCGTCTGGCAGGGCCTCTCCACTGTTTGCACTTCCCAGGTTTCACCGCCGTCGGTCGTATGAAGTATGGCGGCATTTTCATCACTGAAGGGATGCCAGGTTACGACCCATCCCTCATCATCATTAATGAAAGAAATATCATAAATTGAGGCAATGATCGTATCTTCTCCAGCATTAATTACTGTAGTATCGAAAGGATAATCGGGAAGCTTCGGGCTGATATCAGTCCAACCGTACTGCTGGGAGAGTGAACAGTGAACGGTGAACAGTGAACAGAAAAGGAGGAGTATCGTCCTGAGGGTGTTCATGTTAAAGGGAAATTGGTTCCCTCAAATATAAGGAGATTTTAAGGTAAAAGCAATTTAAATTACACCCGGCCGATTTTGTAATTGGCACACGGATGACACGGATTTAGACGAATTTACGCGGATTTCTAATTCGTGGTAATCCGTTTCATTCGTGTCATCCGTGTTCTATTATCAAAGCTTGATCAATTTCTTAACGATCATTTTATCTTCAAAAGAAATCCTCAAAAAATAAATCCCTGAAGGAAAGTTGCTAATATCAAGCTCCACTGTTCCATTGTTCCAAAGTTCCAGATTATACTCTCCGACCAGATTACCACATATATCAACCATCTCTGTTTTGGAATTTGGTCCGCCAGCTGGCGGATGGAATTTGGAATTTATTTGGTATTTGGTGCTTGTTATTTGGAATTTCCCAGAGGTGGGGTTCGGCCAAACCTCCAAGCTTCCCCGCTTCCCCGCTTCCCCGCTTCCCTGCTCTTCAACTCCTACCCCTATATCCCACACAGCCGTCGCCAGGCCCCGTCCGTGCGTGGCGGCAATCACCGTATAATCCGATAATCTCATCTGCAGCATATCGACCCTTACATTGGCAAGGCCTTCGATATCCTGTGTCCAGACTGTTTCTTCCTCATTTAAATTTGACGTTGTCCAGACGCCCAGCTCCGTAGCCAGCATGGCATAAGCGGTGCTGTTTGGATGGTACATCGCCCAGCGGACCGGGATATCGGGCAGGTTGGCCTCTTTTTCATCCCAGCTTGCACCACCATCATAAGTCTGCCAGACCGATGATATTCCGTAATTGGAGAACGTCACCAGCAGGGTATCGTCCGAGCTGCCGATAGCTATGCTCGATACAGCCCCCGTAGGGAAGGAACTCCCGGTAATATCAGTAACCTGCGGCGAGGCCTGGGCATTGGTAACCTTAAATAACTTTCCCGTCAGTGAACCGACAAACAGGGTGCTGGTATTGAGTGGCGAATTTTGGCTGTATTCAACTGCAGAAAAATAGACGTCAAGGCCGGTATTGAGGTTGATATAAGCCCCGGAAATATTGTTGGGGATGCCTTTTATACGGAGAATCTGGTTGGCCTGGCCACCGCTGAAAGAACAGGCATTGGCATAGAGGATGTTGCTGTTATAGTCGTAATCGGCCGGGCTGATAAAGGTCCCGCTCTGCCAGCTGCTCATATCTTCTTCATAATTCCCGTTATTAAACAAAGTATACTGATTGTAATACACTGATGTGATCATATACTGGGGCTGGGTCTGGTCGATGAATGCATAAGCCCCGTCACCGCCGTCGATCATATCGAAAATCGTGAGAGGAGTGCCTGTATGGTAAAGGGTCCCGTTGTCCTGCAAACCGCCGACATACTTATTGGAACCTGCCGTTGAATTGATGGCGCAGGAGTAAAACTGCAGCGTCCCGTAACCGTTGTTTTTTTCCTGGAAAGCCGGTCCCTGCTGTGTTGCCTCATTGGTATAAAAAACACCGCCATCGCTGGTAACCAGCAATTCATCGGATGAGCCCGGTTTGAAGTCGATGTCATGAATGTCGGCATGCACATAAAGGTCGCCACCGCCGTAATACATGTACCTCCAGTCGGAAACCTGTGTCCAGTCGTTCCCGCCGGTTGTCGATTTATACACATCAAGCCCTCCGATATAAAGTGCATCGGCATTATTCGGATCGACACCCAGTGTGAGGGCATGCCAGCCGATGGTGGCCCAGTAGTAATCACCTCCCGAAGGGATCGGTTTCGACACCCAGGTTTCGCCGGCATCATCGCTGCGGAGGATATACAGGCCCTGCGTGTAAACGAAACCATTGCTGCTGTTCACATAACCCGCATCGAGGAGGGCATAGACTACATCAGGGTCTGAAGGGGCACTGCCGATCATGACCCTGTTGGGAATTGGCAGTTCGGAATTAGATTCGATGATGGCGACATAATCATCATAAATGGTCCAGGAACCGGTGGTTCCCTGGTCGGAATAAAGGATGGTAGCACCTCCTTCACCGTTCAGTATCGGCATCGTTCCGACGATGATGCGGTTTGCAGCGGTGATCTCGATATCTGCTACCGCAAATGGATGATTTGTGCCCTCAATGACCGGCAGAACCTGGTTCCAGCTTTGCCCGCCGTTGGTTGAGCGGTAAAGCCCGTTAGTCGGGATGCTCTGCTGTGGCCCGTGGTATTCCCCGGATGCCACGCCGGCATAAACCACGCTGCTTCCGTTTTCATTCCTGACCTCGATATCTGTGACATATTTCCAGTTTAAGGTAGATGGCAGTTGTTCCCAGTTTAGCCCGCCATCGGCCGATTTGAAGATCCCGGCGCCGATACCGGATGACTCGCGGTAGATCACCCTTGAAGTAAAGGCCTCACCCGTCCCGACGTAAAACACCTGGATATTGTTGGGATCATAAGTGATGCTGCTGATCGCAAGCGAGGGCCAGAAATCATCGACAGGGACCCAGCCCGACTGGGAAGTGATATTTTCATTATACCATAAACCCCCGGTGACACCGCCGGCCCATACTTTGTTTCCGCCGGCACTGTTGGGATCATACATGATAGTCCTCGTGCGGCCCCCCATGTTCGACGGGACAATGTCCCACTGCAGGGGATAGGTGTTTTTCAGCACTCCTGCCTGATTTTCTGCAGCCCTGATATCATTATAAGCTTTATGCAACCTTTCGATTGGCACGCGCTTTTCAACGGGATCAACGGTTTGCAGAAAGTCCTGGAAAGCGGCCATCTGGGGCTCGTCGAATGATTTGCCTTCCGCTTCATCTTCCGAAGCGGGGATGTCCATATTCCGGGCATTCTCCAGCAGGAAAGCTTCGAACTTTTCTCTTTCAGCTTGCTTGTTATTGAGGAGAATATAGCTGGAAGCCAGAGTAATTGTAGCTATTACAGTAAGAAGAGCAGGGATGAGTCGGGTTTTCATATTGTGATGGTTTTGAAGTTTTGAGGTTTTGAGGTTTTGAAGTTTTGAACTTTGAACTTTGAACTTTGAACTGTTTCACCACCGGTCCTGGTGGATCCTTTCGAGGTTATAACGGTCGGGCTGTTCGCGGGATTCGTTGGGAGTGCCAATGGAAACCATGGATACAGGGATAATATGATCCGGGATGTGCAATAATTCAATGATCGGATTGAGACGTTCTTCCAGGGGATGAACGCCAAGCCAGACGCTGCCAAGTCCCAGTTCATGGGCGGCCAGGAGGATATTCTGGGTTGCTGCAGCGCAATCCTGGAGGATAAAGCTTTTGGCATCTTCCAGGTTCAGGTCACCGCAAACTACGATGGCACTGGCAGCCTCTTCCAGCATTTTCCATGATGGGCTAACAGCAGCGAGGTTCTTCAGGAGATCATGGTTGGTTACAAGAATAAAATGCCAGGGTTGCCTGTTCCGCCCCGACGGGGCATGCATCGCAGCCTTTAACATCACTTCATAGTATTCTTCGGGGATATTTTTTTGTGAATATTTTCTGATACTTCTTCGTGTAAGTATTGCTTTCAGGGTTTCCATTTCGTATATTTAGAGCATAAATTTGGAGGGAGTAAAAATATGAATCTTTTTCAATTCTTTAGCAGCAGTTCACGATCTCGTGAACACAAGATCAGCTATATCGTCAAAGGCGACGCAGGCGATTACAATGTGACTTTTAAATGCGGGCAAGAAAGCCATGTCATCCAGGAAGACCACATCCGCAAAGGCTGGAAGCATACATTTGTCGGGCAGGCCGGGGATTATTTTTACATCTCCGCACAGGCAAACAAACCAAACTCGGCGGTTGACGTCAGGATTTATGAAGACGGGAAACTGCTTGAGAATATTACTAAAAAGGGTGATTATCCTTTAGTCCAGGCTTCCGGGGCGATTACTTAAAGTCCTTATACTTTTGCTCGCAGTATTTATCGATGTTTCCTTGCGCACCGGGGACTCCCATCCTGTTTGCCTGTATCCAATCCATGCAGGCATTGTTGGTGTCCCGGTTATAAAAATAAGCATTCCCGCGGTTATAATAAGCCTTGGGGTAATCCGGTTTTAGAATGATGGACTGCGTGAAATCATCGATCGATCCTTTGTAATTGCGCATTTGTCCGCGCACCAGCCCCCTGTTATAGTAGCCAAGGGAAAATCGTTTGTTCAGGTTAATGGCTTTTGTAAAGTCCTGTTCGGCCCCCCTGAAATCATTTTTAAAATATTTTGTCAGGCCTGAATACAGGATTACCATTGTATCGGAAGGATTGATATTCATTGATGCGTTCAGGTCTTCCTGGGCCTTATCATATTCTTTCATATTGAAATAAGCATAGCCCCTGTTGAACAGGATCCGCGGATTAGCAGGCTCTTCACCAAGGGCACGGGTCAGATAGTCAATAGCTTCTGCAAAGTTTTCGGCTTCCAGCAGTTCAAGGCCCCTTTTGAAAAGTACGGATGCATTCTTTACATCGTTGCTGGGTGGTTTAACCTGCTTCAGCTTATTCTGCTGTTCCCCTTCCGGTCTTTCCACCTTAATGAGCTTATTTTCTTTAGGGACTTCAGCAGTGATGCCTTTTTGGGGCTCTGCTGCCGGGGGCTGTGTCTTGGCCGGTTCCTGCCTGGTTTCGCAGGCGATAAGAAAGATGAAGGGGAGAATGAGAATAGTGATCTTTTTCATTTGATGATCTTATTTATAACAGGGGCAAAAGTACTTAAATTATTTGCTTTTCACGCAGCGGAACCCGAGATGCTCCATCCCTGAGTCAGTTGTGGTCTTCATCCGCCGTGCCACACGGAAACCCGAGCAATAAGAATCATTACATAAAAAAGATCCTCCCCTGATACTCTTTTTTTTTGCATAAAGATCATCAGGATCATAGCTATCTGCGGGCCCCTGCGGATTTAATATGCCTTCGGGGTTATTCACCTGCTCATAATAATCGGCACGATACCAGTCGGAGCACCATTCCCAAACATTGCCGGCCACATCAAACAGTCCGTAATTGTTAGGAGGAAAGGATTTCACAGGTGCTGCGTAGAAGAAACCGTCCCAGGTAGTGTTTGAATAAGGGAATTCCCCGTTCCAGGTGTTTGCCTTCGGCTTTCCCTGTTCGATGGGTTCGTTGCCCCAGGGATAAATATTGTTTGTTAAGCCACCACGGGCGGCCCATTCCCATTCCGCTTCGGTTGGAAGGCGTTTACCGGCCCATTCGCAATAAGCAACAGCATCAAAGTAAGATATATGCACGGCAGGATAATCATCTTTTCCTGATATATCACTTCCTTTTCCATGCGGGTGCTGCCAGTTGGCGCCGATCTCCCATTTCCACCATTGTGAATAATCATATAGATTGACCTGCTGGTCTGCAGGGATGAACACCATTGAAGCCGCTACAAGCAGGCTGTCGTCAGGCTTCGGCGTACCTGGAGGGATTTCCTTCTTCAGTTCTTCCCAGTCCGGCTTTTTCTCAGCCGTGGTAATATAGCCGGTTGCCCTGACAAACTCTGCGAACTGCCTGTTGGTCACCTCGGTAATATCCATCCAGAATCCGTTAACAGTGACCTTGTGCCTGGGAAATTCATCCGGAGATGCCTGTTCATTGTCACCTCCCATCATGTAGGTCCCGCCAGGGATGAAAACCATATCCGCACCCTCGTTATTATAACAACTATTAAGAAGTAGCACAGAAATGGCCATTAAAAGATTTTTTTCAGAAAGCATCATATTTTTAGACAGATGAAATTTGAACCGGAAAATAAAGATAACGGGAAAATGCAAGATTAATCATATATAATTTCTCATTGAATTCACTACCTTTGTCTAATGGTAATCCGTGGAGTGGGTCAATTCTTCATTACCGGGTTGAGCTAAGTCTTCATTTTCTAAAAATGTTTCTAATGAACCAAAAATCAAAGTCAGGGATTTTATTGCTAACTTCTGTCGCCATGGCAGTAGGATGCACACAACAACAGGAAGCGGGAAAAAGGGCTCCGGAAACCTCCGCCGGAGTTATAGACCGAACTATTCTTCCAATTAAAGAACCAACAAATCCGGTTATTTCGGAACTGGATGCGAGGAAAGCAACAGCGCCACCCCGGTTTGAAGTCAAAGCGCCGGAAGGCGCTCCCAACGTGCTTATAATCCTTATCGATGATTTCGGATTCGGCCATTCCAGCGCTTTCGGCGGCCCGATCAATATGCCGGTTCTTGAAAAACTGGCTGAAAACGGCCTGAAATATAACCGTTTTCATACCACTGCTTTATGTTCACCTACCCGTACAGCCCTTCTGACCGGTTATAACCATCATTCCAACAATGCCGGGGCTATAATGGAAGTTGCCACGGCATTTCCCGGAAATACCGGTGTTCGTCCGCAAACCATCACCCCGGTTGCCCAGGTGCTCCGTAAGAACGGTTACTGTACGGCTGCATTTGGAAAATACCATGAAACACCGCCCTGGGAGGCCTCAGTTTCCGGACCCTATGATCGGTGGCCAACCAGCTCCGGTTTCGATAAGTTTTATGGCTTTATTGGCGGTGAGACCAATCAGTGGCACCCTATGGTTTATGACGGTACAACAAGGGTATATCCCAATGTTGACGACCCCGGGTACCATTTCACAACGGATATGACCGACCAGGCCCTGGCATGGATGAATACCCAGCAGTCGCTTACGCCTGATAAGCCATTTTATCTTTACTTCGCAACGGGTGCTACACATGCCCCGCATCATGCTCCTAAAGAGTATATTGAAAAATACAAAGGAAAATTCTCGCAGGGATGGGATAAATTGCGGGAAGAGACCCTTGAACGGCAAAAGAAGCTGGGTGTAGTACCACAAAATACGGTCCTTGCACCAAAACCGGCCGATATTAAGGACTGGGACCAGCTTTCACCGGATGAAAAGCGGCTCTTTGAAAGGCAAATGGAGATCTTTGCCGGGTTTGGCGAACATACTGACTACGAGGTGGGCAGATTGATCGCCGCCCTGGAAGAACGAGGTGAACTGGATAATACCCTTATCTTTTACATTGTCGGTGACAATGGCTCCAGCGCTGAAGGCGGGATGATTGGGTTGTTCAATGAAAATACCTATTTTAATGGTGTACAGGAAACATTCGCTATGCAATTAAGCAAAATCGATGAATTAGGAACAGAGCACACCTACAATCATTTTGCAGCAGGCTGGGCAGTTGCAGGCAATACCCCGTTTACATGGACCAAGCAGGTCGCTTCAAATTTCGGAGGGACCCGTAATGGCATGGTTATTCAATGGCCTGGCGGAATTAAATCGAAAAATGAGGTGCGTTCACAATTCCACCACGTGATCGATGTGGCGCCGACGATATATGAAGCGGTGAATATTCCGGCCCCGAAGATGGTTTATGGAATAGAGCAGCGGCCCATCGAAGGGGTAAGCATGGTTTATTCATTCGATAATGGTGATGCACCGGATAGCCGGAAAACGCAGTATTTTGAAATGATCGGAAACCGGGCTGTTTATCATGATGGCTGGTTCGCCGGCACCATTCACAAAGCCCCCTGGGAAGCTGCACCCCGTCGGCCTTTGGCAGAAGATATCTGGGAACTTTATAATATCAATGAAGATTTTAGCCAGGCAAATAATTTGGCAGAGCAAAATCCTGCCAAGCTGGAAGAAATGAAGAAGCTTTTCATGGAAGAGGCAGTGAAGTATAATGTCCTTCCAATTGATGACCGGTCATTAGAACGTTTTGATCCGGCGATTGCAGGACGTCCCGACCTGATGAACGGCCGGACAAAACTAGAATTATATGAAGGTGCAAAAGGGATCCCCGAAAATGCATTCATCAATATTAAAAACACATCCTTAACGATCACTGCCAATATTGATGTGCAGGCAAATGCCTCAGGTGTCATTGTATGCCAGGGAGGAGACTTCGGGGGATGGACTTTCTACCTGACAGAAGGCAAACCCTGCTATTCATATAACTGGGTTGGTCTTGAAACCTATACAGTTTCTGCAAACCAGAAAATAACTCCAGGCCAGCATACGCTGAAATTTGATTTCGCATACGAAGGCGGCAGGGGTGCCGGCGGTACAGGAACAATCTTCCTGGATGGAAATAAGATTGGCGAAGGAGCCATTACTCATACAAACGCCAATACATTTGGTATTGACGAGTCGGCGGATGTAGGGACTGATGAAAACACCCCCGTATACCCTGCATATAAAGGGAAAGAGAAATTTACCGGTAAGATTGAGAAGGTTACTATCGAGACCTTTCCGAAATAGCCCACTGCCTCACATTCGAAGCCGCCCTGTTGTTCCTGATTTCATTTGCCATGAAATCAAAGTAAGGCTCAAAATGACGGTAAAAATTCTTAAATCCTGCACATAGGTAATTCAGGCCGGGCTCACCGTCGGGTGTGCAGATGATCCTGTTCTTGGGGCATTCACCTGTGCAAAGGTCGAGGTATTCACATTTTTTGCAGTATGCCGGCAATGAATCTCTTTTATTAAGGCCAAACTGGTTTTGTCCGGGCGAATTCATATAGGTGAGCAGGGTCTTATCTTTGATATTCCCGAGTTTATATTCAGGGAAAACATAATGGTCGCACGAGTAAACATCACCGTTGTATTCAACTACCCCGGCATGGCCGCAGGTTTCAGCGTAAACACACAGTGGAGGGGGGACACGCATCCAGTTGGCAAGGACGCAATCAAAAGTCACCACGAAATAATCACCAACATCTTTCCTGACCCATTCATCGAATATCCTGATCAGGAAATTTCCATAATCCAGCGGATCTACCGACCAGTTTGAAACCTTCGCAGGCTTATTAGTTTTGGCAGGAAGAATGGCCAGCTCACTTGTTTTTGCTGACAGGTCCACCCATTCCACGATTGGGATGAACTGCATATAGCGGCTGCCGATACCCTTCAGGAAATGATATACTTCCAAAGGATATTGAGCATTATAATCATTTACAACAGATAAAGTATTGAATTCGACACTAAACCTCTGCAACAGTTCCAGGCCTTTCATCGCCTTGAAAAAACTGGGCTGGCCGTTTTTGTAAACCCGGTACATATCATGGCAATGCTCCGGACCGTCGATGGAAAAACCGACCAGGAACCGGTTGTCCCTGAAAAATTTGCACCAGTCTTCTGTCAATGTCGTTCCGTTAGTCTGGATGGAATTCTCGATTAACCTGCCCCCGGCATACTTTTGTTGCAATGAAACGACTTTCTCAAAGAATTCCTTGCCACGCATAATAGGTTCGCCACCATGCCAGGTGAATAAAACGGCGGGTTCAGTTGAGGAATAAATATATTGTTGGATGAATGATTCCAGCACTTTGTGGTTCATGAACCATTTCTCCGGATCATTCGGGTATAATTTCTCCTTCTCCAGGTAGTAACAGTAAGTGCAGTTCAGGTTGCAGACCGAACCGACAGGTTTGGCCATCAGGTAGAATGGCCTGGAAACAGCAGGATTGAATTTATCCTCCATAAGGATTTTTAATTACATCACGAAAATACTCAAACCTGAGCATCAAATTCCTGTTGATCTGGAATTACGAACCGATAATAAAATTCAACTTAGTTTTTTATTGTTTTTAGTTATCGCAAAGTTGCAGATACAGCTTTCCCGTTTTGCCATTACCTATCGGCTAAACTCATTTTTTTCCAGTGTTTTTTTTGCCAGGACTGGATCAATGCTGTAAACCGCATCGTAATGTGTGAAATGGATCCTGTCTTTAAGCTCAAGGGCAAACTGTGTTTTAATCAACCTGTCCATTATTGGTCCTTTAACTTCGGAAAGGTGAAATGTAATCTCAGCATCTTTCAGCCGGCTGTTAATGGCTTTAAGACTTTCCAGCCCTGAAGCGTCAATGGAATTTACGGCAGAGCAATTGAGGATAAAGTGTTGTATCCCCGGGTTTGCTGCCACAACTTCATTTACCCTGGATTCAAGGAACCTTGCGTTGGGGAAATACAGGCTTTCGTCGATACGCATCGATATTATCTGTGCAGCTGTTACCACTTCATGGCGGTAAATATTCCTGAAGTGTTGTGTTCCGGGAACCTGGCCAACGATTGCCACGTGAGGTCTTGAGGTGCGGTAAAGGTACATCAGGAGGGAAATACCGATGCCAGCAACAAGCCCTATAATAACGCCTAAAGTCAATGTAAGAATAATTGTCAAAGCCATGGCAATTCCATCAGTTGGCGAATAGGCGTAGGTCTTTAATACTGCCTTAAAGTTGACCATGGAAAGGACCGCCACCAATATGGTTGCACCTAATGTTGCACTTGGCAGAAAATACAACAGCGGCGTGAGAAAAAGTGCTACCAGGGCAATTCCGATGGCTGCAAAAGCACCGGCAGCAGGGGTTTCTGCACCAGCTTCGAAGTTTACAATGGATCTCGAAAAACCACCTGCGACCGGAAAACCTCCAGATATTGAAGCCCCAATGTTAGCAGCACCCAGGGCGAGCAGTTCCTGATTCGGATCAACATGCTGCCGTTTTTTAGCGGCCAGTGTCTGTGCAACTGAGATAGAAGCAACGTATCCAATTATTGCAATCAGGACTGCAGGGGTTGCTAACTGGCTCCAGAGTGCAAGATCAAAAGGTGGGAAAGTGATATCGGGAAGCCCTGGTGGAACCATACCCACTATTTTCACACCCTGATTATCGAGGCCAAAACCCGCAACACATAAAATTGTAATGATGATAGCGATCACCGGACCCATTTTTGCAAGAATGCCGGCAAGTCCTTTACTCATTCCTGCTTTAGTGAGAAGGTTAGCAAGGATTTTTCGTACCAGCAGTAAAAAAATGACAACTGGCACTCCGATGGCAGCGGTATAGATATTAATCTGATCAGCATTCTTCACCAATGAAATGATCTGTTTAAGAAACGATCCTCCTTCGGAAGGGATTCCCAGTACCGGTGTTAGCTGACCTGTGGCAATCTGAACGCCGACTGCAGTAGCCAATCCGGCCATCACCGGAAAACTTATAAAGTTTGTAAGAAACCCTAGTTTCAGGAAACCAAGCACAATAAGGATCAAACCCGTCAGTAAAGCGAGTGCCATGGCAGCCGCCAGGTACTCAGGCGTTCCCTGGGCAGCAATCGGGGCAACCGCTGCAAGCGTCATAAGACTTGTCACGGCAACGGGGCCCACGGAAAGGGAGCGTGATGTTCCAAATATGGCATATAGTATAAGGGGTGCCATGGAAGCATAGAGGCCCACCTCCGCCGGCAGTCCTGCAAGTTGGGCATAGGCCAGCGACTGAGGGACAAGCATGATCGAAACAATGAGAGCCACGACCAGGTCGTTGATGGCAGTTTGCCGATTGTAGGCTGGCCCCCAATCCAGGATTGGTAAATATCTGCGTAATAGTTTCATTCTTCGTTATTAAAATCAAGCATATGGTTTTGAGCCAGGGAAAGCATCCCACCTGACACATTTTTAGCCTTGAATCCATTCTGTAAAAGAATGCGGGTAGCTAGATACGCACGCTGGCCGGAACGACAAATAACATTGATTTCCCGGTCAACCGGGAGTTCTTTCAGGCGGGCACGGAGTTGCCCCAATGGGATGTTTATTGCGCCAGGAAAATTTTCAACTGCCAGTTCAAAGGGCTCACGAACATCCAGGATAAATCCTGCCTTAGCTTCGCTCCAATGACTGATCGGCTGATCACCCCTGAGTACATCGGCTGCCACCATTCCGGCAAAATTCACCGGATCTTTTGCGCTTCCATACTGAGGAGCATAACAAAGTTCTGCTTCTTCAAGATCATAGATGGTTGCCCCCATTTGCATGAAAGCAGCTATAGCAGAAATCCTTTTATCTACTCCATCCATCCCAAGAGCCTGGGCACCCAGTATCCGGCCATCTGATTTACGGAAAATAACCTTGATTGCAATGGGTTTGGCGCCAGGGTAATAACCCGCATGCGAATTCGGGTAGATGTAGATTTTTTCATAATCGTTATCGCCGATCCGGTTTAGTGTTTTTTCGCTGACACCGGTCCAGGCAGCTGTTCCCCCAAAAAGTCCTATTATAGAAGTTCCCTGGGTTCCCCGGTACTTCGAATTGCGACCACAGATAACATCGGCTGCAATACGGCCCTGCCGGTTGGCCGGCCCTGCCAGCGCGATCAGGCTCCATTGGCCGGTGACGAAATCCTTAACCTCCACGGCATCACCGACAGCGAAGATATCCGGATCGCTTGTGCGCATATGCTCGTCCACACGAATGCCGCCACGCTCGCCGATTTCGAGCCCTGCCGCCTTTGCCAGTGTTGAATCCGGACGAACGCCTATGGCCAGGATCACAACATCAGCCGGGTAGATTTTACCCGATTTGGTTTGTACGTCAATAGCTCCGTTTTCCGATTTCGTAAACCCGGTTACTGCATCGCCCATGGCCAATTTTACACCATTTCTCTTCAGGAGGGATTCAACAACGCTGGAATTTTCAGGATCAAGCGGGGTAAGGACATGATCCGAATTTTGCAGGAGGGTCACTTCAAAGCCACGATGAATCAGGTTTTCTGCTGTCTCCAACCCGATAAATCCTCCACCGACGACGACTGCACGGGTTTTCGGTCTGACCGCCTGGAATCCTGAATAACGGTATATACCGGCAAGAAACGGATTGCCTTTTTCAATCCATTCATTGATGGCTTTGGCATCCGGAACAGTCCGGACATGAAAAATACCCGGAAGATCAATACCCGGAAGTGGCGGCCGGACAGCAACCGCACCGGGCGCCAGCACCAGCTTGTCATAAGTATGCTCGGTCACTTCGCCCGATTTAACATCTTTCAATTTAATGGTTTTATCCTTAGATAAAATTTCAATTGCCTCACAATTGGTGCGCGCGTCAATGTTAAACTGTACATGGAAGGTTTGCTCACTTGCTACGAGTAGGCTGGATTCCTTTTCTATTACTCCTCCCACATGGTATGGCAGTCCGCAATTTGCATATGAAACATAGGGGCCGCGTTCAACCAAAATGATTTCTGCTTTTTCGTCCAATCTCCGGAGACGGGCTGCGCATGAGGCACCGCCGGCAACACCACCAACAATAATAACCTTCATAATTGAGTATTTTCTTTATGAGACTTAGTTGATTTTCTTAAATACCGATGGGTCCTTGCCTCTTCCGGGAATATAGAACCTTGCCCCAAAATCGAAGCCGTAAGTTACTGAAGTCATTCCATAACTTCTGCCTGATGTGGTTTCAGATTCGTACCTGTTTGATAATAAGGCAAAACCGGCAAGAATGTCGATAGATGGTGATAATGCGTAGCCGCTATCGAACATTAATGACCAGGTCAGTTCAGAACCGGCGCCAAAGCCGCCGATATCTGTTTTCAATTCGATAGGGATCCTGGGAAGCGGGTAACAATGTAAATGGAATCCAATCACAGGATCCCAGAAGCCGGCATGTTCATCGATCTCTGTCATATTCACTATCCCTTCCACATCTCCGAATACATGGTAATTTGTGTACCGGAATCCTACAAACGGATCAAGGATAATTTCATCAGCCAGGTTGAACCTCAACCCTGTTAAAACCTCAAGGATATGTTTTTGTAAAGAAGGGTTCATGACGATCGTCTGGCTGCCATCTCCACTGGTCCAGAGTATTTTTTCCACATCATTATAGTTGTAAATGTACGCAGGGGATAAAAAGAACTTCCCCCTGGAAATCTCAGCATCCAGCATTATTGTTCCATTTAGTGTATTAATGAAGTCAGCCGGGCCAATTCCGAATTCTTCAGATAGGTATTCCGACTGAACTTCACCAATTACATTAGGCAAAATCAAAAATGGGGTGATCTCAACAGTCCACAAATCAGGATTGCCTTTCGGGTAATAATTTGTATCCTGGCTTTGAGATATAATAACAACGGAAAGCAGGGAGATGATCAGAATTAACGACTTGATCTTCATTGGCCTAGAATCCAAACGCGAAACCGGCACTCACAGTAATATAGCTCTGTGTCTCAAGGTCACCGGCTTTGAACCCGGTGTAATATTTGGCAGAAAGCTTGAATGCGCTCGCGAAGGCAAATTTGTACATCAATCCCACTTCAGGCTTCATGGCGAAATGCCAGGGATTTTCCTCCCATCGCCAGATGCCCATATCCAGGGTCCTCTCAGAATACATGGTGCCGATCCCTAATCCAATATAAGGCTGGAAATTTTTATCGGGCATGAACAGGTAGTCTGCCGATACCAGCAGGGGCACCTGGTTCTGGTAACGGTATTGGATCCCTGAAAGGGTTTGTGTACCAGAAGTATAGGTGTCATAATCCTTTTTTTCGTAAAACACATTCCAGGCCGCGTCGATCCCTACCAGTACATTATCTGTGACAGCATACCTGTATTGTGCTGATGCGCCGCGGAAGCTGGGTGCGGAAATGTAATCCCCAAGGTCGCCGGTACCAAAGCTCATGTCGTACTGGAACGACAAATAGTTGTCAGACTGGCTGAATACGCTGGTCATGCTCAGCAGCGCGCAGAATATAGCTATTGTAATTATCCTTTTCATTTTCTATATCTTTTGGAGGTTCGACTTATTTTGTATTCAGATAAGGTGACTGCTGGAAAGCCTGATCGATGGCGTTGGTGACCCGTGATGTGTTATAAGATCCTGACATCAGGCCATTAATGGCAGCGGTCCACACACTGGAAGGATCAATGTATTCGTCACCGGAAGCAACCAGGGTCATCACCAGGGTACCTGTGGTATAGGAAGTATAAGTTGGATAATACCAGCCCCATCCGCAGTAATAATAATAGTACCAGCACCAGTAGTCATACCAGTAAACGATCGTTGTATTCGTCCAGACGGCGGGCATCAGGGCAAGGTCTGCACTTTCAGGATCAGCCGCTTTCGTCCAGCCCAGGGCTGTCATGTTGCTTTCGATTTTGCTCAGGATTTGCGTGTTGTAAGGTTCCTTAACAAATTCGGGAGTTTCTCCTTCTGCAAGGTTCCCGGTGATCTTCACGATTTTATCCGGCATTGCATAGGTGCCTTTGCTGGCAAAATCGAAAGTTTCAGTGTAATTCGTATAGACCAGATCGAGGTCTTCGTAATATTCCGCCCCGTCAGGATAGCAGGAAGCCATCAAAATGACGATTCCCAAAAGGTAAAAGACATTCTTCTTCATAGGATTATGAATTATTAAGTTTAATAATTAAAATAACAAATGTTGTAAATATCATAGTGAAATCCGCTGAAATAAATTCCAAAAGCTAACCGAGCCGTTCTCCGGATGCAAGCGGGGAAGCTGCCTGCGGAAGTTTGGAAGTAGTAGTTTTCTTCCATTGTTCTTCCAGTAGTTCCCTTGCTGCCTGCTCCAGGAATTCCGGGGCTGCCCACTTATACACATCAAAGTCGTTCCTGATATAGCCATGGCTCAGCATGAAGTCTTTACCGATTTCAACGGATACCAGGTTCTGCGGCGACAGGTTCGGCACCAGGTCAATATGTTTGATACCTTCATAAGTATCTTCAACATCAAGGTAGAAAGTCTGTTTATCGAGAATGGCAGCTGCAGCATGCTTATGCTCGTTCGCCCATCTTCCTACTTTTATCATCCCTTTCATGAAGGTGACCACAAGTTCCGGATGCTGTTCGGCCATCACGTCGGTGCAGGTGATGACAGCCGGAATGTTGGCTACCTGGAGTGTCCAGTCCGGATACCTCGACAGGTCTTCAATAGCCTTCATCTTGCCTGTCGCTTCCTGGAGATGCTGGAAAGGCTTGCTCTGAGTATAAATTGCATCGACTACACCATTCAACAGCGCTGTTTCCAGAGGACGGAAGGCCAGGTCGTACTTGTGATTACGTTTCAGCCATAATTCTGATGCGTTTTCCATAGGATCCAGCATAGCTGGATTATTATACCAGTCATCAGCATATGGGAATTCCACGATGTCAACATCAGCACGGGTCATGCCGTTCATCCGCAGCATCAGTTCAATTCCCTGTTCCTCCTGAATGCGCCACCAGTCGTTCTTAATCTGGTTCAAACTTTTTGAAAGCCCTATTTTCTTACCTTTCAGCTCTACCATACGGTAAATGTCATCCCTTGAACGGACCATCATACAACCCCCTTCATGTGGCGCATGCGTCACTCCGAGCAGCCTTGTTCTGCGGATATCAGCCTGGACATGGACAGGAGGGAATAATCCGCCGAAGCGGATAAGGTTGTCGAGGTTATGGATATAATGCGGGTACCAGTCATTCTCACGTACAGAACGCAGGAAGCCATATTTCACACCTAGCTTCTTGTATTCTTCCCGGGTCCAGCCAAGTTCCTGGTCAACATTGCTGGCCGACACCAGGGGACAATTGGTATAGTATACCTCTTTCCAATTCAGTGGAATGGTATTTAATTTGGTGTTGTCAAATGTTGTAACATTCAAATTTTCGTTTTTACTTTCATTGGCAGCCATAATCATTTATTTATCAGGTTTTTATCGAAGAATTATGTACTCAGGGCGGAAAAGATTAAAAAAAATCAAAAGTATTGTTATTCATTCCCATAGAAAATACCGACCAATGAGTATATTTAGACAGGTTTTTATATTTTTGTCTGCAATAAAGAATTTGAATTCTTAAATGCCAGGAAATCCGTCTTACTACGATTTATTTTTCCGTTTTATTGAAGCTTATGGCCCGCAAGGATTTACAGGGATTAATCCTGAAGATCCCCTGGTGATTGAACTTGATGAATTGATGGAAAAGTACAACCAGTTCTTCTATATAGGCGACCTGCTCAATATCAATATCATTTATTCCAGCAAAAGAACTAAGCAAATGATGGGGGTAGACCCTGATAAGCTTACTCTTTATCATCTTTTCGAAGCCACGCACCCTGATGATAAGAAAAGGAACAGTCTGGGCAGGGCTACACTGCTGAAGTTTGCTCATGAACTTTACATCGCAGAAAAAGGTTGTAAACTGATGTCATCCAATTTGCGGATCAGGAATCCTGAAGGAGAATACTCTGATTTACTGATGCAACTGTATTTATATTATAGCACAATTCCCTATAAATCAGTCTTTCTGCTAAAAATACATACAAATATCGACTGGTTTAAAAAAATAAAACATGGGTATCATTATTATTTAGGAGAAGATTTTTCGAAATTGCGTTACCCGGATGATGAACTCCTGATGATGGGCAATGTTTTCTCCAGGCGTGAATTTGAGATTATAAAGCTGATAGAACAAGGCTTCAGCAGCGAGCAAATCTCTGATAAATTATTTCTGAGCTTACATACAATAAATACCCATCGTAGGAATATAATTCATAAGACGGGTAAGGCAGCCATTTCGGATGTTATATATGACCTCCTGGAACGCGGTCTGCTTTGAGCCGTCATTTTGTTTCCGCTTCAGTCCCTGAATTGATCCATCCGACAAACAATTTATAGCCCACCGACATAATAATAGCCCCGGTAAAGAGCCCGATAAAGCCGGAGAAGATAAATCCGCCGATTACACCGATAAATATTACCAGCATCGGAACTGGGGCGCCTTTTCCAAGCAAAATGGGCTTGAGGACGTTATCCGACAAGCCGGCTACCAGTAACAATACGGTCCATAGTACCGCCGGCATGGGTTCTTTTGTGGCAAACATGTAAATTATGATAGGCACTGTCACAAAGAACAACGGTATCTGGAGGATACCCAAAACAAATACGATCAATGTCCATATTCCTGCATACGGGATACCTGCAAACAGGAAAATTATCCCGTTCAGCAGGGACAGTATAAGCGCAACGCCAATGATCCCTTTTACTACGCTCCCTACCGTTTTGAGGGTCATGTCGGCAAATTCATCACCCCTTTCGCCCGCTAATTTCCGGAAAAATTTCCGGATCGACTCTCCCGCCCCTCCGATACATAACAGTATTCCCGCGATGATCAGCGCAACCACGATCTGTATCACTCCTCCGACAGCGCTCAGTATTCCTTTTGCCAGTTTGCTGCCAACTACAAAGAGCTGGTCCTTGTATTTAATGACCAGCTGTTCCAGGTTGACAGAAGCAGATTGCCAGGTTTCAAAGAGTTTTTCCCCGATGATGGGCCAATCCTTCACCTTTTCGGCAGGCGGAGGGATCGTCAGATTGCCTTTATCATAGCTCACCTTAAGTTCCTTTACTTCCTCGACAAGTGAACCCATCAACAACCCGGTCGGAAGGATAACGATTGCCAGGATAGAAAAAACAATAATGAATGCGGCCAGTTTAGGCCTTCCCCCCATCTTCCTGGCAAGTAAGCTATGAAGCGGATGCATTGCCAGGGCAAGGATCAGGCTCCATAAAATAATGCTGGTGAAAGGAAGAAGGATCATCAGGCACCACGCAACAATGAGTATCAGGATGAACAGGCGGATTGTGACATCATAGATACCTGGGCTTGTAATTTCTTTGTTCATATGGCTTACTTTTTCAGATTAGGAACTAATTGTTTTTCTTTTTCTTCCTCGTCTCCTGGTTCTTTGCCTTGTTTGCTTCCTTTTGTTGCTGGGTTTGCCTGATCTCGTATTTCTTTAGCGGCAGGATCGTATGGACCATTCCGCTTTGAATGGTCCTCCATACGTAATTGATCAGGCCTTTGTTCTTATCCCTTTCGCAACCAATCGACACGCTTTTCAGCGCTTTGCCCGGGGCCGGGTTGTTCGATAAAGCCATTGTATTAGCCAGCATGGAGACAAAGCCCCATTCTTTTTCAGGCTCTTTTTTTAGCAGGACGACGTCCAGGTCGCTGTATAGAAATTCCATCCAGCCGCTGGATATGTTATCATTACCTGTGAAATAGAAAGTCATGCGGTTGACCTTTCCTTCGTTAAACTTTATATTGATGGAAGGCTCAAGCATAGCATTCAGCGGGCTCAGCTTCATGGCGCCGACGCTGCCTCTGCATTCCAGCGTACGCAGGTTCCCTTCGAGGGGCAGTATCAGCTCGAGGTTCATTGGCCCTTCACCCATTATCCGGGCCTGGGCAAACACGTGCATTTCATTAACAAGGGTGTCTTCTTCGACCTGGTTGGTAAGGTCATAGATCTGGAGACTGAAATCATCAAGCGATATCAAGCCGGCCTCTGTGCGTCCGGCGGCGAGCTCATTGTAAAGGACCTTCGAGTTAATGATTTCCACCGAGTCGATCCGGATCGGGATTGGGATTTTAGCGAAGGATTCATTATAAAAATCCGGGAATTTAGTAAGGTCAAAAGGCAGGTTTTTATCTTTGTAAATATCAGCATACACATTGTCAATGTTTATTGCCGATATTTCAAGCGTCCGGCCTGCCAGCAGCCCCCTGTATCCGATACCTGAGATATCTATTTCAGCGATCCGGATATCGGCCCGTTCTGCCGTATATTTTAAATTCTTGTAATGCTCTTTCTTATCATATTTCGGGATCATCCTGAAATCGGTAAGCACGACGGATGAATCCTGCTTACTGATTGCCAGGCTCCCGAGGCTCATGTCATACAGCCCGCTTTCCGGATTCAATGCGATGTTGTTAAGCAGGACATACACCTCACCATAAGTATATCCGATCGGTTCGTCCCTGCTGTTCTTTTTCAGGTCGATGTCCTCCAGCACGAGGTTGATGTCGGGTGAACTGGCCAGAACGGCATCATTGCGGATCAGCTGGAATGTACCATCAGACAGCACCATTCGCTCAAGGGAAATGCTGGTCAGCAACGGGGTTTTTTCTTCTTTCTCTTCAATTTCCTTTCCCTTTTCCTCAAGATCCTCAATGATCTTTTCCGGTTCTTCCATAGGGAGGGTTACCACTACCGCAGGCCTTATCATCTCCAGGTCGCCAATGACCAGGGATTTCCGAAACAATAAATCCAGGATCCTGAAATCGGTGAGATGAATGGTTGAGACTTTAACATCGAACCAGAGTTTTTCCCTTTTTACAAGGCTTGAATCGGGGTACATCCTGAAATCCTTCACCAGGATCATTCGCCTGAAGAGGTTAACCCTGATCTTTTTGTAATCAATGCGGTGATTCATTGGTTTTTGCTCTTCGAGCAGGGAGCGGACATAGGGATCGATCACCCTGTCGGTGTACCGGCCAATCAGGATGGAAATCGCAACGATAATGACCACCAGGGCCAGGATTCCAAATAAAAGCTTTCTTTTCATCTTCATTATTATAATTTAGTTTACTCTGAAAAGCCTTTTTATGGATAAAATCCAATAACTGCAATAAAAAGGGATCAGGACTTCTTTAAAAAAGGCACTTCCTGAAGTATCTGCATCCTTATCATCGAAAGGATATAGTTCTCAATCTGGTAAAACTGTGTTGCGACAACACCATCAGAAACTTCCTTAACCTTTTCATAATAGGCTGCAATAAGCTTATCAGTTTTTACCTGTAGTTCCATTACCTTTTTTGTCCAGGTATCAGCCTGTTCACTGGTCATGGTCATGTATTGTTCGGCATATTGAACCAGCAGATCGATACGCTCCCTTCCATACTCTTTCCGTTTCGTTTCGTATTCGTCGTAAAGCGTCCAGAATGCTTCTTTTTGAGTATCCGAGAGCTGGACAAAATCGGCTACGATGGCTTTTTTATCCATCCCGAAAGCGGCCTGCACCAGGTCGATCTCTTCTTTGTTGGATTGTGAGAAGGCAAATGTTGACAGAAATAATGCTGCAAAAAATAAAGTGATCTTTTTCATAGGGTTTCTTTTTTTGTTTAAAATTAATGAAATTATTTGTGTTGAAAGATAGTTAAATCGGCATTCCGAATGCTATAAAGAATCCGTTGGTATGGTGTGAAGTGAAAGCATATTCGAAGCGGAGGACCATATCGTAATATGTCACAAAATCAAGCCCGAAGCCCCAGCTGAACTGCATCTTGTTGTTTAATGGGTTATAATCGGTAAACTTATTGACCACATAGCCGCAGTCGCCAAAAGTATTCAGGTAAAAAGCATACTGAAGGTTTTTAAATTTATTATCCTCCTGCCCCTCTTTTGCTTTTTTGACATTGGGTGCAACCAGCTCATATTTGATATTGCTCCTGAAAAAATACATCTGGTCGCCTTTGATCGTAAACAGGTCATATCCCCGGATAAAATCCTTCTTATAGGTCATGTTGAGCTGGTAATAGTAAGGATGGTTTTCCCCTGAAGAATTCTCCAGCTTGAACATCTCCGCCACATACCACTTCTTTGAAAGTTGCTGGTAGAAATGAAAATCAATTCCATAGAAGAAATAATCCACATCTTTCGAAATAAGCCCGAGCCCTACCTTATTTACAAATACTTTCAGGTAATTTCCCAGGAGGGGATACGACTTGCTGTTTCGTGAATCATAAGCATAATCGGCATAGAGCGAAACGGAAGAATTTGATTTTTTCCCTTTGGCCAGGTAATTGGAATCAAGGCTGTAAAGTGAATCTGAAATGCCGATCCAGTTACCTGTCAGTTTCAGCGTACCGTAATTATAAAGCCCGGGCCTCAGGTTGATGACCGCAGTGGCTTTAAAGTTCTGCTGGCTGTTAGATTCATAGAGCATCTGCCTTTCATTTTCTTGTGACCCATATTCAACAGTGTAAAGATTTTCATAACCTAAGCCGAATGTCAGACCCGTCTTTTTCCCTTTTCCGATCCATGGGATACGGTACCCCCAGGCTACTGCATACGATTTTACGACATACCCCACCATCGAAGTCTGGTGGCTAATGCCGAAAAGGTTATTATGACTGAAGAACAGCCCCA
This sequence comes from uncultured Bacteroidales bacterium, assembly GCA_964371595.1. GTDB lineage: Bacteria > Bacteroidota > Bacteroidia > Bacteroidales > JAGOPY01 > JAGOPY01. Next base: position 46,870 of record CAYJNJ010000017.1, read on the forward strand.
TGCTGACATCTTTAATATCGGGATCCCTCAGCCATTCATTGAAATTTGGAGCATTCAGCTTGACAACGGGGAAAAGCCACCAGTAATGGCGTTCCGTGACCTTGATCAGAATACGGTACTGGTCGGCCAGAATTTGTTCAACAGAAAGATCGACAGTCAGAAAAAGGTTGGTATTGATTATATTTTCCCTGCTGTAGGTCATCCGGAGTTGCAACTCGCTGGAATCACCGGCAGTGAACCTCTTCTGCTCAAAATCAACCTTTTTCCCCGCCTGGTAAGTCAACAGGGTATCGCCGATTTTAAAATCCAGTTCCCTGATAATATACCAGTCTTTGGTGAGATTGTTCCCTGTTATTTTATATTCAGTGATCCTGATCGCTTCAAAAGGAAAAGAGTCAGGAAGTGCCACAGTTCCGTCTTTTACCTGGGCGTTTGAGGCCAGGATCATGATTGAGAATAGCGGGATTAAAAAGTAGATTTTCTTCATAGTTTACTATTTGTCTTTATTTGCTTTTTTGGCTGCTTTCTCCTTTTCCTTGGCTTCGGCTTTGGCTTTAGCTTTTTCACCGGCTCCAACGGGGATACTGGCATATAGATAGAAGGAGGAATTGCGCTGCGGATCGCCGGGATTGTCTTTCATGAGCTCCGTTAACCCGTAATAATACCTCATGCCGATATTATAGCCGGTCCCTTTAAGCACGTGAAACCCGAGACCTGCCATCACGCCTGCATCAATCCTGTTGTACAGGTCACGATTTTCCAGCCTGTAGGTCAGGTCTTCTTCATCCTTGACATCTGTATAAAAATAATCATTGGCCTTATATAACAAGCCCAGGTTTGGCCCCGCTTCGATGAATACCTCATTTTTAAACTTATACCGGATAAGGATTGGGACACTGAAATAGCTTAGTTTGCGTTCAATCGTCCCATCAACATATAAAGAATCAAGATTTGCATTTCCGGTAAGGTATGTATCCAATCCCTTGGGGCCCATTGAAGATTTCACCAGGACTCCTGTATGGAGGTACCATTGTGTATTTTCTTTCAGCATAAAATCAAAATAAAAACCCAGGTTAAAATGGGCCTTATATTTCGCCGGGTCAAGGTTGCTGATATTCGACCAGTTCACCCCGCCGTCGAGCCCGAATTTCAATTTTTCGGAATTGAGCTTATCGCCCAGCAGGAGGGAAATCAGGACCTGTGAATTGGCGGTGTAACTCATGGAAACGAGTATTGTAGCTGCAATGATTGATTTAATAAGTAGTCTGGATTTCATCGGGTATATTTATTTAGTTTTTTTCTTGTTGGGGCGACCGGCCGGGCGCCCTTACTGCTAAAACCGGAACCCCAGGTTGACAAATACCTGGCCCGGTTTGGATTGGCTGTCCTTCAAAAGGTCCTGGAATCCATAGTTGTAACCGGCTTCCAGCACAATGAATGCTACATTGACCCCAATCCCACCCTGGCCGTAAAGGATAAATGAATTGATATCATCTTTGGTGTAGTTGAAATCGTTATCCCCTACACCCAGGTTTATTGCAGGAACGGCGCTTATAAATACCCTGAGGGCAACAATACGGTTGATGGCGGACAGGAAATTTATACCTCCAGTGACTGGCATTTCAAGGCTCCTTATGGCCACCGAAGATTCAATTTCTGGAGGATTTGGCGGAGAAAGATGCCAAACCGATGTAAGTTTGTAAATGGCATTGTTGTACCTCAGCCCTGCCTGCCAGTAAAAGAACTTTCCCCGTTTATAGTCGAATCCCAGGTGATACCCGACATTTACTTCAGATTCAAAAACATTGGGATCAACATCCAGGTTGTTAAAGTTCACCCCGGCATAAACGATAAATTCATCCTTACGTTTCTTATCATCTTTCTTCTGATCTTTTCCTTTTTCCTGGATGACAGAATCAGGTTTAGCAACCTGAGCAGTATCTACCTGTGCCAGTGCCATATTACTAAAGGAAGCCCCCAAAACAACCAGGCTGATAACCAGGTTTCTGATAATATTGGTTTTCATTTTTATAAAGATTAAATTCCGAATTCCAAATTCCAAATTCCAAATTCCAAATTCACATCGAAAATCGCCCAATCGCCCAATCGTCAAATCGCCCAATTCTAAAAGGTTTCCTGCCCCGAAAAATAGAAACCTTTCGATTGATGTCCAATGGCAAAATCGAGGTTGATATTGGTCCTGAAATATTTATTGACCATAACCCTGACCCCGAATCCAACGGCCGGGCGGATATATTCAAAAAGTGCAATATCAGTCTGTGGATTTGAAGTGGTAACTGCATTGACAAACACCACACCCCCAAGTATCTTGGAACAAGGAGTGATCGGAAAGCGGTATTCGATTTCGCCATAAACCATTTTATCGCCGCGATACCTGCCATTGGTATAGCCCCTGCCTGATCGTGCCCGCTGGTCGTCGCCAAGTGATGGAAGGGTAAGATAAGGCTGAGAACCGGCCAGGGTAAAATTGCTGAAAGCCCAGAACCCGATAAGATGACGCGGTGTTTTCTTCGACAGGCCCAGGTAAGTCCTGAATTCCATAAACAAGGATGAAGAATACTGGTCACTACCCAGGAAAGTAGGGTTCATCCTGAAATTGATATTGGCATAGATCCCTTTGTAAGGAGAGATCTGGTTATCCCGGGTATCATAGATCACATTCAGGCTGACACCGCTTAAGTGATAATCCCCTTTGCTGAATTTGTAATTGTTGGAATAATAATGATGAGGGGTTTCCAATGCAGGGGTTGAATCAGTTGCAGGATAAAAATCCTCATCTTCAATGGAATAATAATAATCAAGATGATAGCCTATACCTGCATATAATTCCCCAACAAGCCTTTTATTCACGATCTGGTGTATTTTCACATAATTGAATTTCATCGGGAATAAAACACTGTCACCCCCGGCTCCCTCACCCATCCAGCTGATATCATCGGGTACAGATAAGGTGTCGGGCGCATTGGTGCCAAGGCCATAAGTCGGTTGGCTGTAAATATAAAACCTGTAGTCGCCCTGCAGGTAAAACTGATTTTCCTTAGTATAGATATTTGGCTTCACAAAAGTGATCAGTTGTTGTTTTGAAGTGACAGCAGCAGTAAAAGGGGCCGCAGATACCTTTGTGGTTTCCTTCGGACCCATAAACCAGCCAAATGCGCCTCCAACGCCAAGAATAAACCCGTTTGTGGGATTGGAACTTATATTTGGCAGCACCAGGGCACTGAGTTTCTTCGGGGGTTTTGGCGCTTTGCCCTTTTTGCGGAAAAGATCACCGATGGCTTGCTGCTCGCAATTTTTAGCTGAATCAGGTTGTTGTGCAAAGCCAGTTATTGAAAGAATCAAACAAAAAATAAGGGGTAAAGCTTTTCTCATATTTCGGGTTTTGGTTATGTAAAGTTAAAAAAAGAATGGATATTGGTTAATAAGTGCTGAGTAGCAGGTCAATTTTCATAAAAATACTTATTAATCGGTATTCAACCAGAAACTGGTTACAAATCAGAATTATATTTTAATTTTATAATAATTAAGGAATTCATCCGCCAGCTGGCGGACAACATTTAAAATTCCCTCACTATGCTCAATGCTTTTTTATGGGGATTGCTTGCAACCTCTTCTCTCATTCTTGGAGGAATATTAGCCACACGGATATCATTCAGCAAAAAGGCCCTTGGCATCATAATGGCGTTTGGAGCCGGTACCCTGATCTCTGCCATTTCGTATGAGCTGATCTACGAAGCAATTAAAATGGGCAAAGGCACAGGTTTTCCCGCACTGGGGCTCTTTGCCGGCGCATTCACTTTTTTCTTCAGTGATAAGTTCATTGAAAAGATCGGGGCGGGAGGAAGAAAAAATATCGGGGCTTCGCATCAATCTAATCTTGTCATTCCTATGGTACTGGCAATCATCCTCGATGGTGTCCCGGAATCGATTGTGATCGGCCTGGGCATATTTGAGGGAGGAACGGTAAGTATGGCAATGCTGGTCGCAGTCTTTATCTCCAACCTTCCTGAAGCCATTGCAGGTACAACGGGAATGGTTGCCGGGGGATGGGGCCGGACGAAAATAATCCTTCTCTGGTTTTTCATAGCCCTTGTATGCGCTGTATCTACCATTGCCGGATTCAGCCTCTTCAGTACATTGTCTGTTACCTGGCTCTCATTCATCCAGGCGTTTGCCGGCGGGGCCATACTGGTGATGCTTTCCAATACCATGATCCCGGAAGCCTATGAACATGGCGGCAAACTGGCCGGTATTTTCACAGTGCTCGGATTTGCCGTTGCAGTGACAGTTGTGGTGCTGGAGCACGCGGGAGTGCAGTAGTCGTCAGTCTTCAGTCTTCAGTCGTCAGTCCCACCATACTGTCGTCCCTGATGGGACTTTGGGGCTAGTGCTTATCCTGGCTACAATACTTGATCGCCTACGGCGAAGTCTACCGACTACCGACTGCCGACCGCCGACTGAAGACTGAAGACTGAAGACTTCATACAACCGAATAACAACAAGA
>CAYJNJ010000018.1:0-51065 GCA_964371595.1 uncultured Bacteroidales bacterium
CAGCCATTTTCCTTATTATTACTGCAAAGATCAAAAACAAAAACAAACATACGAGTTATCAGAGGCTAAGCAGAGGTAACAGAGAATGATCCACTCCGTGTCCTCTGCTATACCTCTGTGTTCTCCGTGGTTTTATTTCTCAGTTTTTCCGAAGAAATTATAAATCAGCGCCCCGAGGATGCCGCCGACGATCGGGGCAACCCAGAACAGCCAGAGCTGCTTTAGCGCCCATGCATCGGCAAATACTGCAACACCTGTACTACGGGCAGGGTTTACCGAGGTCTGATCGATTGGGATACTGATCAGGTGGATCAATGTCAGTGCAAGACCAATGGCCAGCGGGGCAAAGCCTGCAGGTGCTTTCTTGTCGGTTGCGCCCATGATCACTATAAGGAACATTGCCGTAAGGACAATTTCCGCGATCAATGCCGATATCAGGGAAAAGCCGCCTATTGAATGTTCACCATAGCCGTTTGAGGCAAAATTGCCGGTTCCTGTATAGCCTTCCTTACCGCTGAGGATCAGGTAAAGCACCAGTCCGGCAAAAACAGCGCCGATAAGCTGGGCAACGATATAAGGCAGAAGATCTTTACCTTCGAACCGCTTTCCGGCCCAGAGGCCAATGGATACTGCCGGATTAAAATGTCCTCCCGATATGTGCCCGACGGCATAGGCCATGGTCACAACAGTAAGTCCGAATGCAAGGGAAACCCCGGCTAACCCGATTCCTAATTCAGGAAAAGCAGCTGCAAACACTGCACTACCGCAACCCCCGAACACGAGCCAGAAGGTCCCGAAGAACTCAGCGGCTGTTTTCTTAAAGATTCCGTTCATGTGATTTTGTTTTAATGGTTAAATGGTTGAATGGATAGAACCCATAAAGATATGCACAATCACGAAAAATAACAACCTTTCATTTCACCGCCACATGCAAAGCCGAAACGCCTCCTGTCAACTGTTTAAAAGTAACCTCCGAAAAACCGTAACCTTTCAGCAGTTCGCAGATTTCGTGGGGCTGATAATAGTGAATGACGGAATAGGAAAGATATTTATAGGCCCCCTTGTTCCCTGAAACCAGGCTCCCGACCGGGTAGACGAAATAGCGGGTCCAGGTGCGGAATAAGATCCTGAGCCAGACTTGTTTCGGCTGGCTGCTTTCAATGATGACAAACCTTCCGCCCGGCTTGAGCACCCGGTGGATTTCCTTTAAAAACCTTGCCGTATCATGGTTTTTAAAAGTAAGGTTACGGAAAGCAAAGGCTATCCCGATGGCATCAAAGTAACCATTGGGAAACGGCATGACGGCTGCATCGCCCTGGATAAAGCGGATGCCGGGATAACCTGCGTTTGCAGCCTTTTTCCCGGCCAGGTCGAGCATAGGCTGGCTGTAATCGTACCCGGTGATCTCCACTTTTCCTTCTGTCATCTTTGCAAGCCTGACGGCCAGGTCACCCGTGCCGGTGCAAAGGTCCATCACCCTGTCGGGCTTATTGGCAAGGCACTCTTTTGCTGCCTGTTTGCGCCAGCGCTCATCCAGCCTTAGTGTAAAAATCCGGTTGATCAGGTCGTAACTGGGTGGTACCGCGGTAAATATCCGGTAGAGGGGCCTGCTTTCCTTATGCTGTTCATAAGGATTCGTAGCTTGTTCAGGATTTTTTTTCGTCATGCGGCAAAATTAATCTTTCAAAATGTAACTTTGAGCCTGAAAGACTATTTATTAACCAAACAAATAGCGCCATGTTAAACATTTCCAAAAAAATTACCCTCCTCATTGCAGGGTTCATTATGATCTCAGGCATTGCCTTTTCTCAATCCGACACCATTCCTGTCAGGGATGACCAGGCAAAAATTAAAGATGTTGAAATGACACACAATCTCGATTTCGGCCTCGGCCTGGGCCTGGATTATGGCGGATTGATAGGCATCCAGTTCGGGGTCGCACCCGTTAAGCACCTGACCTTTTTCGGTGCCGTTGGCTATTACATGTTCCAGGTTGGGTGGAATTTCGGGGCAAAAGTGACATTCCTCCCAAAAACGACGCAGCACAGCGTCAGACCTTTCCTGAAAGCCATGTATGGGTGCAACTCACTGATCACGGCAGAAGGTACTGATGAATACGACAAGGTCTACAAGGGATTCACCGGTGGATTCGGGCTGGAGTTCAGGTTCGGTAAAATGAAAATGAACGGATTAGACCTCGATCTTAATGTCCCCTTTCGTACCGGGGATTTCTGGGTAGATTATAATAAGATGAAAAACGATCCCTCACTGGAGGTCTTGCAGGGGCCGTTGCCAGTGGCTTTTTCCGTAGGGTTTCATCATGAGTTCTGAGTTCTGAGTGCTCTGACCAGCTTCCACCCTTCCTCCACATGCCCCGCTTCCACCCGCGTTCCGGCAATCACCATCCTGATCGTAAATTTGCCGTTCGCTTTTGTATGTGACATGTAAGCTTTCCCGGAGGCATTGATCCTTTTTAGGAGATTTTCGTTGATGCGGTTCAGCTCATTTTCATCGCTGACGCCTTTCGGTTTATACCTGAAGCAAACCAGGTTCATCGTTACCGGCGCCATGATCTCAAAATCTTCCTCCTGGGCTATTTTACCCGCGAGATCATTGGCAAGCGAGATATGAAATCGCAGTTTTTCCTGCAGGGTTTCAATACCGTAGCTGCGGATCACGAACCAGAGCTTCAGCGCCCTGAACCGCCTGCCCAGCGGCACGCCCCAGTCGCAGTAATCATTCACCCTGCCCTGGTCCTGCGTCCTGAGGTATTCGGGAATGAGCTGCAAAGTCCTTAAAAGGCTGGTTTTATCCTTCACAAAATAGGCCGAGCAGTCGAAATTGGTAAAGAGCCACTTGTGAGGATTGAAGACGAAGCTGTCGGCAAGCTCAACTCCATCGATCATCCACCGGTATTCCGGAAGAATGAGCGCCGAGCCGGCATAAGCCGCATCGACATGCAGCCAGATGCCGTAGTGTGAGCAGATTCTGGCGATCTCTTCCAGCGGATCGATGGCTGTAACCCCCGTTGTGCCCAGGGTGGCTACCACGCAAACGGGTTTGTACCCGGCCTGCAAATCGTTTTCGATTGCCAGTCGCAGCAAGGCCGGATCAAGGCGGAACCGGTCATCGACCCCAATTTTAACAAGATTTTGGCTTCCGATCCCAGCGATTTTCACAGCCTTTTCTACCGAGGAATGGGTCTCTGTCGAACAATAAACCCGGAAATCCCCTTCCCTGCCCAGCCCTTTTTCGTTCACACTATAACCGGAATACCGTTCACGGGCAGAAAGAATAGCGGTCAGTGTAGCCGTTGAAGCCGTATCCTGGATCACGCCATGGAAATGGCCGGGCAGGCCGGTCATGCTTTTCAGCCAGTTCATCACCCGCTCTTCGAGCTCTGTTGCGGCCGGCGAAGTCTCCCATTTCATGCATTGCGCACCGAGGGTGGCTGTCAGCATCTCGGCCAGTACCGAAGGATAACTTGAATTGGCAGGGAAATAAGCAAAGAAATTAGGACTTTGCCAGTGAGTCATCCCCGGAAGGATAATACGGTTGAAATCACGAAAGATGTCGTCCATCGGCTCCCCTTTTTGCGGGGGACTGTCAGGCAGTTGCCGGTAAATATCCCCCGGCCCTACCTGCGCCTTGACAGGCAGGACTTCAACCGTCTCAAAATAATCCGCCATCCAGTCCGCAAACTCATGGGCATACCGCCTGAATTCCTTGTTATCCATACTGCAGTTTTAATTTCGATTTAAAGTTAGTTTATCCCGCTAAGAAATTTTACATCCCCCCTTGATTTTCGTAAAAAAATGCTTACATTTAACTGATCAAAAAAAGACTTACCGGAGGATTTATCCTCCGGAGCAAAGAAGGAACTGATGGACACAAGGAAATTTGAATACCTGGAAACCATCCGCGAAACCATCGAAATGGGTGATTACGACGAGCTGGATGACTATGTGGAAGATATCCGCGACCAGGTGAAGGCCGATCCCGAATTCCAGGAGCTTTTCGGGGAAATCAAGAGCAGGCATTATGGTGATGTGCTCTCTCTCATTGACGAATTCATATACCAGGATATCCAGTCGGAAGCCGATGAATTCCTGAATGAAGAAGCCCTGCAAAAACTGAGCAGTATCGATTCGGGCCTCGAGATTAACTTTAAAGCGGGGGCGGACCTACCCGAAGAAATTACTTTTGAGGAATTCAATGACGAGGCATATTCGGCTGATGTCACCGCTGAAGAGGAATGAAAAAGAAACGTAAATGCTACTGAACGAATCTGACAAAATCACCCGGCAGCACTACAAAATCCTTGGGATGAGCTGGGCCGGCTGGATTTTTGACTTTTACGACCTCATCCTATTCACATTCCTACTGATCCCTATTGCAAAGGAATATGGTTTTTCTGACCTCCAGATGTCATATATCCTGGGCTCTTCACTCGCTGCAACCGCCGTCGGAGGCGTTATTTTCGGGATTTTATCCGACCGATACGGGAGAAAATCAGTGCTTCAGTGGACCATCATCACTTACAGCATAGGAACTTTCTTTTCCGGCCTTGCCGGCAGTTTCTGGTTCCTGATGGTTTTCAGGGTGATCACCGGCCTTGGCGTCGGCGGCGAATGGGCTACCGGGCAGACTTATGTCAGTGAGACATTCCCGGCAAAAGTCCGCGGGCGTTACTGTGCCTTCATGCAAACAGGGGCCCCGCTCGGGATCGCACTCGCTTCCATTGTCGGCGGATTGCTTGCCCCTTCCATTGGTTGGCGGGCCTGCTTTTTCGTATCCATCCTCCCGGCCCTCATGGTCATCTACATCCGGAAAAAACTCCCTGAATCGGATCTGTGGATCCAGGGTAAGCAAATCAGGGCGCAAAACAAAGGGGCCAACCAGCCAAAAGAACCCGGCATGCTGGAGAATTTCCTGAACCTTTTCACCGGGGAGCACAGGAAATATTTTATCCTGGCACTGGTACTTGCTATTTTTGACATGTCGGCTTACTGGCTCACCTACTCATGGATGCCGGGCTATCTCCATACCGAGCGTAATTTCACCATGACAAAATCGGCGATATGGATACTGGTAACCCAATCGGGCGGTTTTGCAGGTTACTTTTTCTTTGGCTTCGTAGCCGATAAACTGGGCAGAAGACCTGCCTACTCCATCTTTTCCGTGATCATGGCCATCGGCCTGGTGATGATCACCGTCTTCTGGGATTACGTGGTTATGTACCCGCTGATCATACTGTTCTTCATGTTCATGGTCGGCTTCGGGACCGGCATGTTCGGCGGATATGGCTCACTGTTCTCGGAACTTTTCCCGACTTCAGTCAGGAGCACCGCCATGGGATCGGCATTCAACCTCGCACGCGGGATCCAGTTCATAACCCCGGTGGCTATTTCACTGATCGCCACCAGGTACGGCCTTGGCGGAGGAATAGCACTGGCTGCGGTTTTTGCACTTCTCACAGGAATATGGGTGTGGACTTTCCCCGAGACCAGGGGCAGGAAATTGTACGCCGACAGCCTGGGGTAAAGGATTCGCAATAAAAAACCCCGCTAATTCAACATTAACGGGGCTTTTCTTGATTCGATCTGTGGTACCAGCGGGATTTGAACCAGCGACACACGGATTTTCAGTCCGTTGCTCTACCAACTGAGCAATGGTACCCTCCATTTTGGGACGGCAAAGATAGCATATTTTTTTAAAAAGCAAAGTCCGGAATGAAAAAGTCTTTAGTCGGCGGTCGGCTGAGGACTGATGACTAAAGACTAAAGACTAAAGACTTTTTTCCTTATCTTTGCACCCCTTTAATATTCAGTGAATAAGAAATTAATCATCGACATCGGCAATACCTTGAAAAAACTCGCAGTTTTTGAGGGTAAATCTCTTTTATTCAAAGAATCTTTACAGGATCTGAACCCGCAGGGACTGAGTGATTTCATCTATCAACACGGCCCGTTCCGCGGAATTATCCAGTCGTCCGTCGTTATCCACCAGCCCGAAATGGAAGAAGTCCTTGCCGCCGCCGGAAAATTTATCCCCCTGACTTTTCAGACCCCTATCCCTTTTAAAAATCGTTACAAGACCCCTGCCACCCTCGGTAAAGACCGTATAGCCGCTGTAGCCGGGGCATTTTCGCTTTATCCCGGCCGGAATATCCTGGTCATTGATGCCGGCACCTGCATCACTTACGATTACCTAACAAAAGAAGGCGAATACCTCGGGGGGGCAATTTCTCCGGGTATCCGCATGCGTTTTAAGGCTATGAATACTTTCACGGGAAAATTACCGTTAATTGAAGCAGAAGAATTTGAAGGACTTATAGGAAGGACAACCGGCGAATCAATGCTCTCAGGGGTTTATAACGGGATAATAGCAGAAATCCACGGCCTTATCACACAATACCGCGATAAATTCGGCGATGTCGTCGTCATGATTACGGGCGGTGATCATCAATTCTTGCACAATAAACTAAAAATTAGCATCTTTGCAGCCCCCGATCTTGTACTGCTCGGATTGAACGAAATTTTCGACTATAATGACCATTAAGGCTAAAAAGTATGTAATTTTTGGGTTACTGGCTTTCATTTTCACCCAGATGACGGCGGTAAACGGGCAGATACAAATCAATTCACCCTATACCCGTTTTGGCCTGGGCAGCCTCGTTGAAAACGGAATGGACCCCCGGATTACAGGGATGGGCGGCCTCTATTACGGGATGCGCGGAAGCAGCCTCATCAATACGGCAAACCCGGCCTCATATACCGCATTCGACTCCGTCAGCTTTGTATTCGATGGTGGAATTTTCGGGATGGTTACCCAGCTTCAGACCTCCACCAATACCAACCAGGGAGATTATATTTCCCTCAGCCATCTCATGTTTGGCTTCCCGGTTACGAAATGGTGGAGGACCAGCCTTGGCATCCTGCCTTTCAGCTATGTTGGCTACGATATATACAATACCGTGGAACAGGCAGATTTTACCGATATCCAGTATGTCTACCAGGGCAGTGGCGGCCTGAACCAGCTTTACTGGGGCAATGGCTTCCTTATCGGGAAAAAACTGTCCGTCGGGTTCAACATGAAATATATGTTCGGTTCCATTATAAGAAGCCGTGGCGTTTCCTTTCCCGATTCCATTGAGATGAAAAACACCTATATCCGGGGATCTATCCGCCCCAGCGATATTTATGGCGAAATAGGGGTCCAGTATAAAGTCACCCTTCCTAAAGGGCTTACCATGGTCGTCGGGGCCGCCTTCGGGCCGCAGGTGGAGATCAATTCCAAAGCTAACTACCTGGCGACAACCTATTTCGGCGATATAAACTCGGTCCAGTATTCCTATGACACGATCGATTACAGTATAAATGAAAAAGGCAGCTTTACCCTTCCGATCCGTACAGGCGCCGGCGTGACCATCGGCCAGGAAGGCAAATGGCTGGCCGGAGTGGATTTCCTTTGGCAGAACTGGGAAAAATTTACTTATTACGGCATATCCGATTCACTGGTCAACAGATGGAATATCGCTATCGGCGGGGAATATATCCCCAACGCCCGCAGTACAAGTTCCTACTTCCAGAGGATCTCCTACCGCTTTGGAGGCCATTACGGAAAAACCCCGCTGAACCTCCGGGATATCCATCTCGACGAGTATGGCATAAGTTTTGGTCTGGGTCTACCTATAAAGAAATCTAAATCAACGGTGAACCTTTCAGTATCAATGGGTAAAAGAGGTACCATCGAAAATGGGCTTATAAGCGAAAGATTTGTTAGATTTACAGTTGGTGTTAATGTTTTTGAAAACTGGTTCTTTAAGAGCAAGTATTATTAATCTTTTTTAACTATGAAACGCACATTTTATACACTTTTTTTCACCCTGATCCTTTCAGGAATACTCTCACCAAGGGTATCCGCACAGGTCGAAAATGGCGGTGAAGGCAGCCGTTACGGATCCGACAGCGTGAACTGTATCATGAATATCTCCCTTTACAGGGAATTTTTTAAGCAATGGAAGGCGAGCGATTATAAAAGTGAAACTATAAATGACCTTGTCGGGCCCTGGCGCTGGGTGTTGCTGAATTGTCCCAAAGGCACACAGAATACCTATATTGACGGGGTAAAGATCATGTCCTGGTTCATCGAAAATACCCAGGATCCTGAATTGAAAAATAAATATATCGATACCCTCATGATGGTCTACGACCAGCGTATTGTGTATTTCGAAAAAGAAGGTTATGTCCTTGGCAGAAAAGGGGTCGATCTTTTTACCTACAGACCTGCGGATACCGAACAGATCTATAAAGACCTGAAAAAATCAGTGGAGCTTGAAGGTGAAAATACTGCCGGCCCGGTGCTGATCTATTACATGAAAGCAGCGGTAAATATGGCAAAAGAATGCAAAGCCGATTCATCCATAATTTTCGATGCTTATGATATTTCCAGTGAAATTATCAGTAAGAATCTTAAAAAGAATGAAAATAACCCGGCCGAAAAAGGGGAATGGGAAACGATCCAGAATAATATCGAGCTTATCCTCGAACCTTTTGCAACCTGCCCGGACCTGGTTTCCATCTATTCAAAAAAATTCAATGCAGCACCGGATGACCTGGAATTACTGAAGAAGATCACTAAGATCCTGGATGAAAAAGATTGCCATGATGATCCGCTATATTTTGAAGCCACCAAAAAGCTTTATGAACTCGAGCCTTCACCCGCATCAGCTTATCTTATCGGGAAAATGCTGCTTAATGAAGGGAAATACAGTGAGGCTATTGAATACCTGAAAGAGGGTGAAAAGCTTGAAGATCCTAAGCTTGTGGAAAAGAGCTTCATGTATATCGCCCAGGCTTACAGGGCACTGAATAATTTCCCGGCTTCCAGGACTTATGCCCTGAAAGTTGCATCAATCAACCCGTCCAATGGCGATCCTTATCTCCTGATCGGTGACCTTTATGCTGAATCAGCAAAAGATTGCGGTGATAATGAACTCAGCTCAAGGGCTGCGTTCTGGGCTGCAGTGGATAAATATTACAAGGCCAAACAGGTTGATCCTTCAAAGACTGACGAAGCGGATAAAAAAATCTCCACTTATTCAATGTATTTTCCCCCGATTGCTACAATATTCTTCTATACCCTGAAAGAAGGGGATACATACAGGGTTGAGTGCTGGATCAATGAGGATACAAAGATCAGGGCCGCTAAACAATAAATTAAACGCTTTGAAAAAGATCTCTCTTCGAAGGGATATGCCGGCCGCATTCATGATCGTGATTGCGGTTGGTTTCTTTTTAAATATGACGTTCCTGCCGTCGTGCAAGAACGACGTGCAAACCGTGCTATCCCTCGATATAGCGGATACATTGCCTGAACTCACCGCAAGGGATATCGAGATTTTATATAGTGAAAAAGGAAGGGTCCAGATCAAGCTGGTTAGCCCGTACCTGGTCAACAAAACTGAAGAGGAACCGCTGCTGCTGTTCCCCGAAGGGTTTACCGTGTATTTTTATGATTCGGCGTTGAATGTCAAATCGACCATTACCGCCGATTATGGTATTTCCTATGAGAAGAAAAAAATAATGGAGGCACGGCATAATGTGGTGGTCGAAAATATCGAAAAAGGTGAAAAATTAAATACCGAAGAACTTACCTGGGACAGGGGCAAGCAACTCATCTTTTCTGATAAATTTGTCAGGCTTTCAATGGGAGAACAAGTAATCAGCGGTGAAGGCCTTTCTTCTAAAGAGCCGTTTGATGAAATTATCATCCTTAAACCGACGGGTCCGATTGATTTCAACGAATAGTCACCAATGGACAACCTTGCAATAATAATCATCACGCTGTTCTTTTCCGCCCTCCTTTCAGGCATCGAGATCGCCTTTATTACCTCGAATAAGCTGAAAGTAGAGCTGGATAAGGGAAGGGGACGTTTCACCGCCAGGATTGTCTCTTCTTTCTATCATGACCCGTCAAGGCTGATCGGCGCACTGCTGCTAGCCAACAACATTACTGTGGTCATATATGGCATTGCAATGGCCAATGTTCTTGACCCATATTTCAGATCGGTACTACCGGAACAGTTTAACTCAGGGGCTATCATCCTTGTCCTTCAAACCCTGGTGGCAACGCTTATCATCCTGATCCTTGCCGAATTTCTGCCAAAGGTGCTCTTCCGCATCAATCCCAACGGGGTCATTACCTTTTTCGCTCTCCCGCTCATGCTGATCTATTACATGCTGTACCCGATCGTTTACCTGTTTACCGGTGCCTCCCAGTTCATCCTCAGCCGCCTGATGAATGTCAGGTTCACCAGGCAGGAACAGGTATTTACCTATGTCGACCTCGATTCATACATCCAGGAACTGGCAAAAGATGAAGAACAGATCGAAGATGTCCAGCAGGAAATCCAGATGTTCCGGAATATGAAGGATTTCCGGAAAGTGAAGCTCCGTGAAACCATGGTGCCGCGTAACGAAATCATTGCAGCCGATGAAACGGAAACCATCGAAGCCCTCAGGGAAATCTTTATCTCCCACGGTTTTTCGCGGATCCCGGTTTATAGTGAAAGCATCGATAATATCATCGGCTATACCCATTCATTCGACCTGTTCAGCAATCCCGCCGATATAAAATCCATCCTGAAACCGATATTATTCATCCCGGAAACAATGCCCGCCAATACGGCCCTGACTAAATTCATCAGGGAAAGGAAAAATATCGCCGTTGTTGTAGATGAATTTGGGGGTACCAGCGGAATGGTAACCATGGAAGATATTATGGAAGAAATATTCGGCGAAATTGAAGATGAATTCGATGCAGGCGAAATGATTGAAAATCTTGTCGGCCCCGGCGAATATATTTTTTCTGCACGCCTTGAAATCGGTTACCTTAACGATAAATACAAGATCGCCCTCCCCGAGGCAGAAGATTATAAAACCCTTGCCGGGCTTATCATTCATGACCATGAAAGCATCCCGGCCCCCGGTGATACTATCCTTATCAAGCCCTTCCGTTTCGATATCCTCGAAGCTGGCGAAGCACGGATCGGGCTCGTGAGGCTGACCGTTGAACAGGATTGAGTCTTAAGTCCTTAGTCTTTAGTCTTTGGTCAGTAACCGACTAAAGACTAAAGACCAAAGACTTCATTTATTCCGCCTAATTATCTAATATTCTTTGTACCAGTCACATTTTTTTATACTTTTGCACCTCTTTTTTTAAACAATTTGTTAATATGGCATTAATAGGAACTATTCGTAAACATTCGGCCTTAGCCGTTATCTTAATTGCTGTGGCAATTACAGCATTCATCGTGAGTGACTTGTTCAGCGGAAAACGGGGCGGCGGAAGAAACAGTGTTCCTCCTGTCGGAACCATTGCGGGAGAAGAGATCACGCTAACTGAATATAACCGTCGCGTCGATGAAAATCTTGAAATCCAGCGGGTCAACCAGAATAAAGAATCACTGACCGTACAGGAAACTTTTGATATCAGGCAGAATACCTGGACCCAGTATCTGAATGAGGTCATCATGGGCATGGAATATGAAAATCTCGGCCTTTCGGTTACCACTGAAGAACTTTACGACCTCGTCCAGGGACCGCGTCCCCATAACCTCATCAGGCAATATTTCCAGGATCCGGCAACTGGCCAGTACAGTCCCGAGCTGGTCATCAATTTCCTCCAAAACCTTGATAATATGAAACCCGAGGTGAAAAAGCAATGGCTGAACCTCGAGAAATATATTAAAGATGACCGCCTGTCACAGAAATATACTTCACTGGTCCAGAAAGGTTATTATGTCCCCCAGGCATTTGCCGCACTTGATTATACCAACAAAAAGAAAAGTGCTGAAGTCAGGTATGTCGGCATCAGGTACACAACTATCCCCGATGCAGATGTTACACTGTCAGATAAAGATTATGAAGCTTATTACGAAAAGAACAAGCATACCTATGAACAGGAAGCTTCCAGGGATATTGATTACGTAATATTTGAAGTGCTCCCTTCCGCAGAAGACCGTTCCGCTACCCGCGAAGCTGTTTACCAGATCTATGAAGATTTCCGTAATACAACCGAATTTGCCACTTTTGTGAACTCCACCTCTGACAAGCGTTACGACAGCACCTGGTTTAAGAAAGGCCAGCTGCCGGTTGCACTCGATGAAATTGCATTCAGTTCACCTGTCGGGACATTCATTCCTCCCTTTGAAGAAAATAATGCATGGCAAATGGCCCGCGTGATGGACATGCAGGCACGTCCTGACTCCATGAAAGCTGAACATATCCTTATAGCTTACCAGGGCGCTATGAGGGCAAATGAAAGCATTACGCGTACAAAAGAACAGGCCGAAAGAAGGGCCGACAGTATTTTTAATGTTGTCAATACTGATAAAACCAAACTGCAGGTAATGGCTTACCAGCTTTCCGATGATGGTACAGCCAAGCAGAATAACGGCGACCTCGGCTGGTTTGCCGATGGAAGCATGATCGGCCCGTTCAATGATGCCGTTCTGAAAGGTAAAATTGGCGACATCGTGCAGGTAGAAACAGTTTTTGGGTATCATATCCTGAAGATCACCGGTAAAAAAGACCCGGTAGATAAAGTAAGGCTGGCTATAGTCCAGCGCAATGTGGAACCCAGCAGCAAGACGTTCCAGGATGTATATTCACAGGCCAGTATCTTCTCAGGTGAAAATAATAGCCAGTCAAAGTTTGAAACCGGAGTTAG
This sequence comes from uncultured Bacteroidales bacterium, assembly GCA_964371595.1. GTDB lineage: Bacteria > Bacteroidota > Bacteroidia > Bacteroidales > JAGOPY01 > JAGOPY01. The sequence continues at coordinate 12,736 of CAYJNJ010000018.1, forward strand.
CACCCTTGGCCTGAACAAACGCCAGGCAACTTACCTGCGTGAAATGGGAAATACTATCGCCGGGATCGAAAACCCCCGTGAAATCATCCGCTGGGCATTTACCGAAAATATCGAAATCGGGGAAGTTTCACCGGTGTTTGATGTAGGCGGATCTTATGTAGTTGCGGTTCTCACTGCTGTCCGTGAAAAAGGCGTCATGCCTCTTGACCAGATGAAGGAGAATTTAAAATCCTTCGTGCTTAATGAAAAGAAAGCTGCAATGATTTCAGAAAGGGTGAAAAATTCATCCGGCGACATTTACCAGATAGCCCGTGACTTCAATGCCAAAGTTGACACCAACCTTAACCTGACCTTCTCCGCAAGGAATATCCCGGGCTTCGGAAGCGAATACCAGGTGATCGGCGAGATATTCGCCATGAATGAAGGTGAACAGTCAGGCCCTATCCAGGGAAATGGCGGTGTTTTTGTCGTGAAACTGGACCGTTTCTATGAACCTCCGCAGGTAGCCGATTATAAAGCCAACCGCGACCAGATGTACGGGGCTTTCCGTTCCAGGGTTACCGGGAACCCGATGTTCACCGCACTGCAAAAGAAAGCCAAGATCGAAGATAACCGCCTGCTGTATTTCTAAAACAACGCCAGCCGGTTAGCATCCAGCTTTATGAAAATAAAGAAGAGGATGGTAAAAGCCCAGAGTGAAGATCCCCCGTAGCTGAAAAAAGGCAGGGGGATCCCTATTACAGGTACCAGCCCAATGGTCATCCCGATGTTGACCACGAAATGAAAAAACAGTATGGAAATTACGCCGTATCCGTAAATACGGCTGAAATCAGACCTTTGCCGCTCAGCCATTTTAACCAGCCTGTACAATAAATAAACAAACAGGAGCACCACCAGCGCGCTTCCCGCAAATCCCCACTCCTCGCCCACAGTGCAGAAGATAAAATCGGTGCTTTGCTCCGGGACAAAGTTATATTTGGTTTGTGTGCCCTGTAAAAACCCTTTCCCTATCAGTCCGCCGGAACCAATGGCTATCTTCGACTGGTTCACATTGTAGCCTGCTCCCTGGGGATCCGATTCCTTTCCCAGTAAAACATTGATACGTGTTTTCTGATGGTCTTCCAGCACATTATCAAAGACAAAATCAACAGCAAAAACCACTGCCACCGAAGCCAGCCAGATCATCACAATAATCCACCACCGTCTCCGCAGGAAGCGGTTGTAATAATACAGCAATACGGCCAGTCCGGTGAGGATGACGGTCATGATGTACTGGTTGATCAGCAAGGTCATTACAAACAGGACGACAATGATCACCCCGGAAATGAGAAAATATCCTGATAACCCTTCCCTGTATAAAACCATGATCAGTGCAATATAAACCACGGCCGAACCGGTATCGTTCTGGAGAAGGATCAGCACTGCGGGCAGGAAAATGATCGCTGTAGAAACAAGCTTTGTCCTTAAGATATTAATGTCGGTTGCATAAGAGCCAAGATACCTGGCAAGGGCAAGACAGGTGGCAAACTTTGCAAACTCGGCCGGCTGAATGGCCACACCCCCCACCTGGAACCATGATTTAGATCCGGAGATCTCCGTCCCGAAACTAAGCACGGCAAGCAGGATCACTAAGGAAACCCCGTAGATTATATAGGCAAATGCGTTGAAAACCTTGGCATCGGTAAGCATGATAATAAAGGCGATAACCCCTCCGGCTATGATCCAGATCATCTGCTTGCCGTAACGCTGCGAAATATCGAGGATACTGCTGTGGGTTTCGTCGTAAACCGAAGAGTACACGCTTACCCATCCCATCAGCACAAGTATGATGTAAAGCCAGACGGTGATCCAGTCAATTTTGCCATATACGGTCCGCGTACCTGTCATTCGTCACCGAGTAAATAAGCGTTCATCATCCGTTCTTCCGTGACCGTCTGCTTAACGGTCCTTTTAAGATATTTTTCCATGACCAGTGAGGCGATAGGAGCTGCCCACGTTGCACCATAACCCGAATTTTCCACCACGCAGGCAATGGCTATTTTCGGATTTTCGGCCGGGGCGAAGGCAATGAACACCGAATGGTTTTTTCCGTGCGGGTTTTGGGATGTCCCTGTTTTACCGCAGCTTTCCACGCTATCGATCTGGTAATACCTAGCCCCGCCGCCTCCCTGGTAAACAAGCCACATACCTTCTACAAGGTCCTGGTAATAAGCCGAAGCCACCTTGGTGTTGATTTTCGTATTAAAGACCTGGGCCGGACCGGTATCCTCCTCCACAGCTTTTAGCAGGTGCGGCGGGTAATAGTACCCCCGGTTTGCAATGATTGCAGCCAGGTTGGCCAGCTGCAGAGGGGTCTCCTCCACCTCGCCCTGCCCGATAGCCAGCGACCGGATGGTAATGGGCTTCCATCCTTTTTTACCGTAATATTTGTCGTAATAAGTGTCTTTTGGGAGATTGCCATTTGCCTGGTCCGGGACATCCCCTTCAAGCACCCTTCCAATCCCGAAACTTGTCGCCTGGTCACGCCAGTAACTGTATGCCTCCTGCATGGTGGAGAATTTATCCTGGTCGAGGATAGATTTGTAAACCCGCCAGAAATAAGGGTTACATGACTGCTCAATGGCATGGTGAAGATCAAGAGGGGAAGGATGGCTGTGACTGCAGGGGATTGGCGATGAACCAACTCCGTTACACCCGTAACGTGTAGATTGAAACAAAACACCCTCCTGGAGGGCAATAAGGGTATTGACAGTCTTGAAGGTCGATCCGGGAGGGTATTGGGCCTGGACTGCCCGGTTGAAAAGCGGTTTCATCGTATCCTGGTTAAAAGCGGCAAAGTTTTTCGAACGCGTACGGCCAACCAGGGCATTCGGATCATAAGACGGACTCGAGACCATAACTAGTATTTCACCGGTTGAAGGCTCTATGGCGACAATTGCACCCCGCTTGAACCGCATAAGCTTTTCAGCATATTCCTGCACCTCTGCATCGATAGATATGGTAATATTTTTACCAGGGACCGAGGAACTGTCGTATTTCCCCTCCTGGTAACTTCCCATTTCCCTGTTATGCACATCAACCAGCTTGATCTTCACCCCCTTTTTCCCCCTGAGTAAAGGTTCATAGGCCTTCTCAAGCCCCGTTAATCCAATATAATCACCCATTTTATAATACGTGTCCCGCTCAAGGTCACGGTTATTGACCTCGCCGATATATCCGAGCACGTGTGCAGCCGTTGGGGTGTCGTATTTGCGGATGGTGCGCAACTGAACGAAGAACCCGGGAAACTTGAACAGCACTTCGTCCAGGTAACCAAAATCTTCTTTAGATAACTGCTCAAGAAAAATAGTGGCCTTGACCATCGAATAGCTGCGCGCTTTCTTTATCCTCTGCCTCACTTCATCTTCTGTCAGGTCAAGGATCCGGCAAAATTCAGCCGTATCAAAGGCTTTCACCTGCTTGGGAATGATGAGCAGGTCATAGGCGGCTTCATTGTAAACCATGAGCTTCCCGGTCCTGTCGAAAACCACACCCCGCGGGGGATACTGGGTAACATAACGCAGAACATTGTTGTCGGCAGAAAGCTTGTAGCGGTCCTGGACAACCTGGAGCAAGAATAGCCTGATGATAAAAACCAGCCCTGCAATGATGAAGAGCGTAATGAATACAAATTTCCTGCTTTCCAGCGTTTTCTTCATGGTTTTTAGCGCTCCTGGCCTGCAGTTCTCACTATGTAAGGCGTCCTCTCAATGTTGCTTTCATGCAAGGCACGGTCAACTATCCTGAACCCGAGAAAAAGTGTGTCGTAGTCTGAATAATAATTATAAATGAAAACAGTATCATGGATTTCCCCGGAGATGGATTTGTTAGATCCTTTGGGCGTCAGGAGGGGGATCCTTGCACTGAGGTAAACCGTGTCGAATTCCTGTGTGTTTGAATTGTAAAAAGTAAGATAAACCGGCGTTTCTACCCCATTCCTTACTTCGTAATAATCGATGATGAGGTTATAGTAATATTTGCTGCCGGGATTGAATGGAGGAAAAGTATCGTATTTCGCAAGGCCGAGGTCGCCGTCACCATCGGTGAACTCAAACTTTAGGATGCCCTGGTCGTAAATGCTGTCCGTTTCATTGAAGATTTTTTCAAATGCGGTGAACGTAATCGCCGGTTCGGGCGGGTACTCATCGATCCGTTTGCACGAATTATTAGCCAATCCGGCAAGGATCGAGAGAATTAGCACTATTTTTATATCAAATTTCATGAGGCCGAATGAATATTCAAAATTAATCAAATTTCGTTCCTGATTTTTTCAATTACATGACACTTCCCGGGGAGCTGAAGCAGGCAATTTTTACCATTAAAGGAGATGATGATTTTAACAGCATCTGCCTGGAAATATTTCGTTATCAGTTTGAAACGAACCCCGTTTACAAGGAGTTTGCGCAACTACTGCGTGTAAATCCTTCTGCGATAAAAAATTATTCTGAAATTCCTTTTTTACCGGTGGGCTTTTTCAGGGACCATGAAATTAAAAGCGGGGAAGGGTCTTCATTTGATAAAATATTCACCAGCAGCGGAACAACAGGGAGTATCCCGTCAAAACATATTATCAAAGACCTGGGACTTTACAAAGAGAGCTTTACCCGCGGATTCCGCCTGTTTTTCGGTGACCAAGGCTCATTCCGTTTCCTTTCCTTATTGCCGGGATACCTGGAACGGCAGGGTTCATCGCTGGTTTATATGATGGACTGCCTGATCAGGGAATCAGTGCATAACGGCAGTGGATTTTTCCTGGATGATAAAAAGGCCTTGCATGAAACACTGAAAAATACGATGCCGGGTGTTACTACCATCCTTTTTGGGGCCTCTTATGCCCTGCTCGACTTTGCCGAAGAATTCCACTCGGTTCCGGAAGGTGTAATCGTCATGGAAACCGGGGGTATGAAAGGAAGACGAAAAGAGATGGTCCGCGAAGAGCTGCATGAAATCCTTTGCCGGAGTTTTAATGTTGACAAAATCCATTCAGAATATGGGATGACCGAGTTGCTTTCCCAGGCATATTCCCATGGCCACGGGATATTCCGTACCCCACCCTGGATGAAGGTACTGATCAGGGATACCAACGATCCCCTTTCTTTCCTCCCTGCAGGGCAGACTGGCGGGGTTAATATTATTGACCTGGCAAACCTTTACAGTTGTGCTTTCATTGCAACGCAGGACCTTGGCCGGATGCATAATGACGGTTCTTTTGAAATCCTGGGAAGGTTCGACGACAGCGATGTCAGGGGCTGCAATCTTTTAGTGGTTTAATAGCATTTCAATAATTGCCGAATGATCAAATCCTAATGGAGGAAGATCATTTACAGGGAACCAATGTGCTTCCTCGGCATCATCGCCGCCTTTTGCTTCGGAATTTCCAGGTTCAGCATCACCATAAAACACGGTGGTGATCACCCTCGTCCTCGGGTCCCGGTCGACCTGGCTGAAAGTATGGAATTGCGTCAGACGGATATCTTTTAAACCCGTCTCTTCTTCCAGCTCCCGCACAGCGGTTTGTTCCAGGCTTTCATCAATTTCCATGAATCCTCCCGGTAATGCCCACATTCCCTGGTATGGCGGGTTTTTCCTGAGGATAAGCAAAATCTGCAAAGCATTGTCAATACGCCTGAAAACAGCTATATCAGCTGAAACAGCAGGCCTGGGATACTCGTAAGTATAGTTCAAAGTTCAAAGTTCAAAGTTCAAAGTTAAGTTACTTAGTTATTAGGTGGACTTTTATAGTTTTGAATAATTATTTTAATTTCATTTCATAACGCTTCATAACTAATAACCCTAAACTAAACTTTGAACTTTGAACTAAAAAAAGTCCCATCAGGGCTGATGAGACTTTCCACTTAACCAAAAATGTTTAGAGAAACAGGGGTAGGATATAATTAAAGCGAGAAGCCGGGGCAAGCATGCATTTCCTTGTTCAGGTCCGTAGATTTCACCTGAATGATTGGGATCTCAGGCCTGGCAGGGTAAATAATGGTATATTCAGGTTTTATTGCACCAGGAAGGTCAGGTATATTTTGCTCATTCCTGTATTGTTCGGTAATAATGGCTGCAAGATATTCGCAGTAAATTTTTTCCGTGCTGAAAGGGATATCATTAATATTGATTTCACCAGAAGTTTCCAGCATCTGTCTTAATAAAACCCTGCACGCAATTTCGTGGGTATTGAACGGGATGTCGTTCACATATGATTCTTCCTCAAGATTAACCTCATCTCCGTCCATAATGGCCTCAACGGCAATTTCCCAGGTGTTAAAAGGGATGTCGTCGATGTAGGATTCTTCTGTAAGGATGGGTTCCTGTATGGAATATATATCATTAAGGGGTTTGGCGTAACTGAAGACCGTAAGGCCGGTTAATAAAATCGAAGTAAGGATTAACGTTTTCATGGCTGCTATATTAAAATGTTCTGGACAACCGACATTCTCATAAAGCATGCCAAAAATCATATCTACTTGTTTATCTGCTATTTATAAAGTTTTTGGAAGGGCCTGAAAAATAGGATTGGTGTACAGGTAGCGAACAAAATTGTACGTTGCCGAACAATTTCACTTTGGATTTCTGCCCCCGATGACGATAACGAATTCCCCTTTAGCTGTATGTTCGCCGTAATACGTGGCCAATTCAGGCAGGGTGCCCCGAACAGTTTCCTCGAAAAGCTTGGTAAGTTCCCTGGAGACACTGGCGGGGCGGTCTGCACCAAAATAACCGGCAAGCTCCTCCAGTGATTTCTGGATCCTGTGCGTAGATTCATAGAGGATAACCGTGCAATCGGCCTGTGCCAAAGCTTCCAGCCTTGTTTTCCTCCCCTTTTTAACCGGTAAAAAACCCTCGAAGAGAAAGCGGTCGCAGGGAAGGCCTGAATTGACAAGTGCCGGGACAAAAGCTGTCGCTCCGGGCAGGCATTCAACGTCCACCCCGTTACGGATGCATTCCCTGACCAGCAGAAATCCCGGATCGGAGATGCCAGGCGTCCCTGCATCAGTCACAAGTGCCATGCTTTCGCCATTGGCAATCCGCTCTGTTAGTGCTTTAACCGTTTTATGCTCGTTATGCTGGTGGAAAGGGCTCATTTTAACACTGATGCCGTAATGCTTCAGCAAGATGCCGGTTTTCCTGGTATCCTCGGCAAGGATAAGATCAACAGCTTTTAGCACCTCCAGGGCCCTGAGGGTGATGTCGCTGATATTGCCTATCGGCGTAGGTACCAGGATGAGCTTTGCCATATGGTCAAAACTTTCTCCTGACCAGCTCCACGAATTTTTTAACCGTGGGGGATTCACCATCCCAGTTGTAAACAATCTTCAGGTCGAGCAGGAGCAGGTCGGTCTGGGCTATGGTCAGGCTGGCATTAAGCTTCTGGATGGCCTCATCGTAAATTCGCATGTTCCCTTCGAAAAGCTCATTGATGAACAGGAATTTGTCGTTGATCCCGATAGTTGTCCGCAGGTCGCCTACCTTGTTATCCTGGAATTTGTCGGCAATCCGCATTTCCTGTCCCTCTTTGAGGCGGTCGGCAAGCGTACTCCCTGCATTCTCCGTAAAAAGATCGAAAGTTATCCGCTGTGGCCTGTCCTGGACCGGGGTTTGGCCAAAACCAGAATATAGCTCAGATTCCGGATCTGGTTCCATTTCAGGTTCTGGCTCTGATTTTGGTAAAGGTTCCGGTTCCGGCAATGGTTCGGGTTCGGGCTCTGGCTCTGGTTCCGGCTGATATACTTCCCGAAAGTCTGTTTCTTTAACAGGTACTGGTTCTGGCTCCGGCTTTTCTTCGATAACACGCTCCATGCTGAGAATACCGGATGAAAATCTTCCCTTTGCCTTGGCAGGTTCTATATCCTGGCTTTCCTCCTTAACAGGCGCAGGAACTTCAGGCGGGGCAACCGTTTGCGCTTCTTTTGGCACCTCGGCGGCAGGGGCAGTTTTAGGAATGATACCCCCCAGGTTTTCAGCCTCCAGGTTTAAAACCAACTCATACAGGTCACGTATACTGGCCATCATCAGGTCTATTTCAATGGTGGGGATCTTCCCGTCATATTCCCTTATAATCGAGAACTGTTCCTGGATAACTTCAAGTTTTTCGTCAATGAGGCCTTTAATAATCTTCTTGTCCATATTCCGATTTTTTAATCAGATAACAGGTCTAAAATTCAGGCAATAAAGTTAATAAGATAAATTTAAGCTGAAGGTATGATAACATAAGAAAAGGAATAAAATTGCCATCGATTCATCGGTCAGGATTTTGCTTAAAATTCCTAATTTTGAAAAAATTCCCGGATTCACATTCATCATTCAAAATTCAACATTCAAAATTCAAAATTTGTTCATAGAACATTCTCATGGCGGTGCGCGTTCCGGATGGATCGAAGTGATCTGCGGGTCGATGTTTTCAGGCAAGACTGAAGAACTGATCCGCCGGTTGAAGCGGGCAAAGATTGCAAGGCAAACGGTGGAAATTTTCAAACCCGCCGTGGATAACCGTTATCATGAAACCGATGTGGTCTCTCATGATGAAAACTCCATCAGGTCAACACCGGTAGAGGCATCTTCCCAGATCCTGCTTTATGCCAATGGCTTTGATGTAGTAGGGATTGATGAAGCCCAGTTTTTTGATGACGAGCTTGTGGTTGTTTGTAATAAGCTGGCCGAAATGGGGACCCGGGTTATCGTTGCCGGGCTGGATATGGATTATAAAGGAAAGCCTTTCGGCCCGATGCCCGCGCTGATGGCGACGGCAGAATATGTCGATAAAGTCCACGCCATCTGCATCGAATGCGGCGGACTTGCCCAGTTTTCGCACAGGACCAGCGATCAGAAAGGGCTTGTCGTCCTGGGCGATACTGACCGTTATGAACCCTTGTGCAGAAGGTGCTACTTCGAAAAGAACCAGTTACCTGAGGATAAGTAATATAATACCCTTCGTAAGCTGTATTTTTATATTTTTGTTTCCCCGAATATCTTAAAATGTTCATAAAATGAAAAAAGCAATCTTAATTTTAACCGTATTATTCATGGCCTTTCAGCAAACAGGCTGCTCACAGAGCGCTTCTACCAACGAAACCCTCGTACTTATCAAAACCAGTTATGGCGATATTACTGCCAAACTTTACAACGACACCCCCAAGCACCGGGATAATTTTATTAAAAATATCAAGGAAGGTTGGTATACTGACTCCCCTTTCCACCGTATTATCAAAGGATTTATGATCCAGGGTGGCGGCAATAAAGATGGGCGGCAGGATCCGGGTTACACTGTGGAAGCTGAATTCCGTGCCAATCACCTGCATAAAAAAGGTGCCCTTGCGGCAGCTCGTACCCCTGACCAGATCAATCCCGAAAAAGCGTCTTCGGGTTGCCAGTTTTATATTGTCCAGGGAAGCGTGCTCACAGAAGAAGTCCTGACTTCTTACGAACAGCGTTATAACACCAAATTCACCCCAGAGCAGAGGAAGACCTATACTACCGTTGGTGGTGCCCCCTGGCTGGATGGCGGTTATACAGTTTTTGGAGAAGTTGTCAGCGGCTTTGATGTAATTGATAAAATTGCTGCCGTACCAACGGCTCCCGGCGATAAACCGGTGAACCCCGTGACGATGACGATCAGTATTATTGAATAATGCAAGAAAAAATCAATCAATACCTGCTCGAGATCGACAGTTTCACTGCGTCAGGCACCGATGAACTCGAGCAGTTCCGCATTAAGTACCTCAGCAAAAAAGGGCTTATACCGGCTTTATTCGATGATTTCAGGAACGTTGCCCCGGAATTGCGCCGGGAAATGGGACAGGCCCTGAATGAGCTGAAGAATAAAGCGCAGGATAAGGTCACCCTGCTCAAAGAGCAACTTGAATCAGGTGCTGCCGAAGTGAAATCCGGCACCGACCTTACATTACCGGTTGATTTTATGCAGCTTGGATCAAGGCACCCGTTGTCAATAGTCAGGAATGAAATCGTACAGATATTTTCACGAATCGGGTTTGTTGTTTCAGAAGGACCGGAAATCGAAGATGACTGGCATAATTTCTCTGCACTGAATTTTCAGCAGGACCACCCTGCCAAGGATATGCAGGACACCTTTTTTATTGCACAGGACCCGGACATCGTTCTCCGTACCCACACCTCACCGGTACAGATCAGGGCGATGGAACAACGCAAACCCCCTCTCAGGGAGATCTTTCCGGGCAGGGTTTTCCGTAATGAAGCCATTTCTGCCCGCGCCCATTGTATTTTCCACCAGGTGGAAGGTCTTTATGTCGATGAAAATGTCTCTTTCGCCGACCTGAAGCAGACCCTGTATTATTTCGCGCATGAAATGTTCGGGGAGGGTACGCAGGTCCGCTTTCGTCCCAGCTATTTCCCGTTCACCGAACCTTCTGCCGAAATGGATGTCACCTGCTTTGTCTGTGGCGGCAAAGGCTGCCCGATCTGTAAGCAATCAGGCTGGGTAGAGATCCTTGGCTGTGGCATGGTCGACCCACAGGTGCTTGAGAATTGCGGCATCGACAGTGAGAAATACACCGGTTTCGCATTCGGTATGGGAATCGAAAGGATCACCATCCTGAAATACCGTATCCAGGATATACGGTTATTCTTTGAAAATGATGTGAGGTTCCTGAAACAGTTTACCGGGGCGGTTTAACTTATTGTGAGATGCCTTTTAAAGAAGGTTCATCTCGATCTCCTCAAATATTACTTCAAGATTATTCGCTTTGCCGGGAGGTATATCATAAGCCGCCAGGACCTGTGGCACCTTCTGTATCTTGCCGATCAATTGTTTTTTAGGCACCGCTGGCAGAATATCATCAACGATCAGGAAAAAGTCGGCCCCTTTTTCCGAAGGGATCAGCCTGCCATCTTCATGATAATTTGTGACCAGGTAGTAGTTCCTTCTATCTTCAGGAATGCTGTAAAGGAAAAAGGAATAGGCACGGGATCCCTCTTCTTCTCCTAATTTCAGGTCGTTCATCCTCTTAAACTGGAAGCCGAGCTTCTCATTCAGGAAAAAGGTGAACCGATAATCCTTCATATGGCAAGCAATGCCTATAGTCGTGTAATTATAGGAAATGCCGGACGATAATTTCAGTTTGCGTGCCACAACTTTAGACTTTTAGATCATTGCAAACTTCTATTCACCACATAGGCACATAGAGCACATAGATAACACAATAGATCTATGTGCCTCCTATGTGCTCTATGTGCCTATTGTGGTAAAAAAAAACTCTGCATTTTAAAACAATATTTCAATTTGTACTATTCAATAAGTTTAATAACGAGAGCCTGTCCGCCTCCTGCCGCCAGTTTCATCACCAATTCATCGTCCTTCTTAACCAGCTTCTTCTCAATTACATAATCGATTGGATTGCTGATCCAATCAGCTTCTGGCCCATCGGCATAAATAACAGCTTCGTAATTCATCTTTTCATCCAGGAAATCCAGCTTAAAAGTAAATTCCCTGGCATTCTCATCTGTAATTGATCCGATATACCAGGCATCTTTTCTCTTTCGGGCAATCGTCACATAATCCCCGATCTTCCCATTCAGCACCCTGGTATTATCCCAGTCGGCAGGGACATCCCTTATGAACTGGAATGCCGGGTGGCCCTTGTAGTTTTCGATCAGGTCGGCGGCCATTTGCAGCGGGCTGTATATTACCACCATCAGGGCAAGCTGTTTGGCAAGGGTAGAATGGACCCGGTTATCAGGCTTGTATTCTTCGAACAATATATCGATGATCCCGGGCGTAAAATCGAAAGGCCCCGCCAGGACCCGCGTAAAAGGCAGGATGCAGGTATGATCGGGTGGGTTCCCCTCGCTCCATGCCTCGTATTCGTTGCCACGCGCCCATTCGCGGCTCATGAAGTTCGGCCAGGTCCTTTCCAGTCCTGTAGCCTTCACTGTTTCATGGGCATCCACCATGATGTGATGCTCCACCGCTTTTGCTACGATTAACGCCTGGTGGTTCACCATCCACTGCCCGTGGTGGTACTGCCCCTGCGGCCTGATTTTACCTACATACCCGGTTTTAATGGCATGGATGCCCAATTTCTCGTACAGGGTAAATGCGGAATCAACTTCTTTTTCATACCATTCGGCATTGCCACCTGTTTCATTATGGGCGATCAGGTAGATCCCCTTGCTTTTAGCATACGCAGCAAGTTCTTCCAGCTTATAATCATCATAAGGCCCGGTCATTTTAAATTCCCCCCCATCCGACCACTCTTCCCATCCTTTGTTCCAGCCTTCCACCAGGACACCCGGAATGCCATTATCCGCCGCAAAATCAATATATTCCTTCGTGTTTTCGGTTGTAGCGCCGTGCTTCGGGCCGGCAGTCCAGGTATATTTGCCAATATGCATCCCCCACCAGATCCCAACATATTTCATCGGCCGGATCCAGGAAACATCTTCAATCGTATCGGGCTCGTTAAAATTAAGGATTAGGGAAGATTCGATCAGCCCGCCAGGCTTATCGGCAAGCTGGATGGTCCGCCAGGGGGTCTGAAATGGGATGTCAACCCTGGCTTTTACTCCATCGGGCCAGGGGACAAGATCGCAAAGCAGCAACAACGGATCATGATTGTCCCTTCGCAGCCTCATTTCAGGATAATTGACCAGTGCAGCTTCATGAATGCTCAGGCAGAGACTGTCGGCCGATTCCATGGTCAGCGGCGTATTTGCCGAGTCGATCTTACTGGCAGGGGTGTTCCGGTAAAGAAATTCATGATTATCATAATCACCCGGTATCCACCAGGCACTGTAGTCCTCTGCAAGCAGAAATTCCGTCAGCTCCCTGCTGATTTCAACCTTTCCAGCCCACTCCTGTTCAGGCACAACATACCGGAACCCGACACCATCGTCATAAGCCCTGAATTCAAGCTGCATCGTCCTGCCGGGATCTGATTGTTCCTTCAGCGTTACCAGTAATGAGTTGTATTTATCCCAAATCCTGCTCCGCTGCCCCCAAACAGGCTCCCAGCGCTCCTGGTGGCCCGACATGACCGCTTTTTCCATCTTGAAATTTCCCTGGAGCGGGGACATTTCCTTCAGCTCAAATCCCAGCCCGGAGGTATCGATAACCGTCCGGTCGCCGCGCTGAACCTGGTAAAAAGCCTTTCCGTCCTTAAGGATAAATACGATATTGTTCTTCCCTTCAGGCGATTCCAGCCTTATCACTTCTTCTGAAGAACAGGAAGAAAGCAGAAGTAATATGCACAATGCACTAATGCATAAAGAAATGAATTGAGCTTTCATAATATTCCCGAATTCAACATTCAACATTCCTACGGAATTACTTCCCAGTCGGCGAAATTCTCAAAATTAACATATGTCTTCGGATCTGTGGTCCAGAACTGGTTGGAATTATATGTCCAGCCCAGTGTTTCCGAACCACCCCCGCTCTGCGTCGTGATCAGCAGTGTGCCGCTCACGCTGCCGATTGCTGCGGCCTGCTGCCTTGGCCAGTCCTGGTCGCCGCGGCTCGGATCGACCGGAATCCAGCCATATCCCGGGAGGTAAACCTCGGCCCAGCGGTGGAAAACATCGTCCATACTGGCATCTTCGCCCCTGACAACTACGGAACCGGCGTACCGTGCGGGAATGCCGGCTGCCCTGCACATTGAAATAAACACAAAAGTATATTCGGAGCAGGAGCCATTGCCCCGCGAAAGTACGGTCGGCGCTGTATTCCATCCTCCCGTCATTTCATAATACATATTAGCGTTGATATAATCATAAATATTGCGCATGACCCAGTAAGGGTTCGTTTCACCCTTACCGATGCCTGACAGCGCAGCCTGGATGACCGGGTGGTTCAGCTGGAATTTCTCATTGTCCTCAAGGTATTTGCTTTTTATTTCAGCCGGTATATCATCAAGTCGTCCGACTTTGTCGGGGAGGATAAAATACTGTACATGCCAGGTTTTGGCATTTGTAGTCATTTCCACAGTTTTAGTCTCCCCGGCTGTGATGTTTTCAAAATGGAAATGGGCCGTCTGCTGTCCCCACCGGTCGGTCACAAAACCTGAAGGTTTCATATTAAATTCCGGCTTTCCTGCAAGCTCCTGGTTATCCCGGTTCTCAGGGATGGCAATGTGGAGGTCTGCAGTTGTGACCATTCCCGGTCCAAAATTCTTGATCTGGTGCGTAAAAATTACTTTCCCGTTCCGCTCCCCGGTACGACGGAAAAGCTCGTCATCACTGACAACAAGCTGGTATAACCTATCATCCTGGTAATCGATATTCCAGAGATTTGTTCCGTCAAAGCAAAGGCCGGTGGGATAGGGCCCTGGTGAATCGGTAATAATGATGACGCGTCCATCTGATGGTTCCACCATGTAAATTTCATCATTTCCCCTGTCGCATACCCAGAGGTACTTGCCGTCGAAAACGAGGCCCGACGGGTTGGGCGCCGGTGACCTGAAAGAAGAAATGGTGGTGCCGTCGAGCGGGCTGAACTGGATAATTTCATCCGAAAGATCGTCGATACACCAGAGGTACTTACCGTCCCATGCAAGACCGACAGGGCTGTCGGAAGGTGCGTCAAGGGTTTGAAGGACCTGCCCGGTCATCGGATCGATCCGGTAAATAATCCCGTCATAATTTTCCGAAATATCACTACCTCCCTTCAGGTCCGAATTCCAGAGCGAGCTGCCGTCCCAGGTGAGTGCCAGCGGCCAGTAGCCAGGCGATTGGATGGTACGTAAAACCTCTCCCGTTCCGGGATTGATGCAATATAACAAATCCGTTTTCCGGTCGGCAAACCAGATATTCTTACCATCGAAGGCGATCCCGGTTCCGTACTGGCCGGGAAGGTCGAATGATTTCAGCACCTGCCCGGGATAGGCCGAAACAATGACAGATTGAAGAATTAAGAAGAAGGAAAGGATTAGGTTTAGATGCCAGGAAAAATAGTGCGTACGCATAATCAGGATATTGGAAATTAATCAATCAGTAATTCATCGCAGGCTTTTTCGGCGGCTATCTGCTCAGCGCCTTTTATAGAGAAATCCTGGCCGCGGCTGACAGGCGAATTATTTATGAAAAGCTCTACAAGATACTGTTTCCGGTGACCTTCACCCAGCTCCTGGATAACTCTGAATTCGAGGGTTCGTTTCTCCCTCTGGGCATATTCGAGGACCTTGCTTTTAAAATTCGTGTCCGTTCGCTCGATTTCATCCACATCAAGGTGCACATCAATGATCCGCCGGATGACCGTCCTGCGCGTGTAATTATATCCCCTGTCGAGGTATACGGCACCTATCAATGCTTCGAACGTATCGCCATAGATGGATTTACTCGATGAAAAGGCGCCGTTTCCCTGGAAAATGAGGTTATTCAGTCCCATTTTAAGGGAGAGCTTATTGAACCGGCTCCTGCTGACGATACGCGACCGCATTTCAGTAAGGAAGCCTTCATTCTGATAGGGGAACTTCTTATAAAGGTAATCGGCGACAATCGAACTGAGGACTGCATCACCAAGGTATTCCATGCGTTCGTTATTGACCAGCTGGCCTTTCAGCCATACCTGTGGAGCTGATTTATGGGATAGGGCGACTTTATAAAGAAAAATGTTACGTGGATAAAAACCAAGGAGGTTTTTTATCGCCGTATAAAGGATTTTGTCTTTTTTAAACTGAATTAGGAGAAACTTTAGCATCCTGTGGAAGCCAGATTTTATCCCTGGTATTTTTTAAAGATGATGGAAGCGTTGTGTCCGCCAAACCCGAATGTATTGCTAAGGGCGATATCAACCACTCTTTTTTTAGCAACATTGAAGGTGAAGTCAAGCTTATTATCGATTTCCGGATCATCTGTAAAATGATTGATTGTCGGTGGGACAAGATCATTCCTTATTGCCATGATAGTAGCGATAGCTTCAATTGCCCCGGCAGCGCCCAGGAGGTGGCCTGTCATGGATTTGGTCGAATTGATGCTGATATTGTAAGCATGTTCTCCAAAAACATTCACGATAGCCATCGGTTCCACGATATCGCCCAGCGGTGTAGAGGTGCCGTGGGTGTTTATGTGATCGATCGCCTCCGGCTTCAGGCCTGCATCTCTTAAAGCTGCAGCCATTGCAAGAGCTGCACCTTTACCTTCAGGATGAGGTGAGGTCATATGGTAAGCATCCCCTGAGAGGCCTCCGCCCAGCACTTCGGCATAGATTTTTGCCCCTCTGGCTTTTGCGTGTTCTAATTCCTCGAAGATGAGGCCGCAACCAC
The DNA here is from genome assembly GCA_964371595.1 of uncultured Bacteroidales bacterium. Taxonomy (GTDB): domain Bacteria; phylum Bacteroidota; class Bacteroidia; order Bacteroidales; family JAGOPY01; genus JAGOPY01. The sequence continues at coordinate 29,010 of CAYJNJ010000018.1, forward strand.
CTTCACCAAGGACAAAACCGTCACGGTCCTTATCATAAGGCCGGGAAGCGGTCTTAGGGTCATCGTTACGGGTAGAAACGGCATGCATGGCATTAAAACCGCCCAAACCACCCGGGGTGATTGAGGCTTCCGATCCGCCGGTAACGAACATTTCGGCATAACCGAGACGGATATAATTAAAAGCATCCACCATTCCGTTGGCAGAAGATGCGCAAGCGGATACAGTGGCAAAATTCGGCCCCATGAAGCCAAAGCGGATGGAAATATGTCCGGCCGCAATGTCGGCAATCATTTTAGGGATAAAAAATGGGTTAAACCTTGGAGTGCCGTCGCCCCGGGCAAATCCTGAAACTTCGTTCTCGAAAGTTTCCAATCCGCCTATGCCGGATGCCCAGATTACCCCGATCCTTTCTTTATCGATTTTTTCGAGGTCCATACCGGAATCGACGACAGCCTGTTCGGCTGCAATCACAGCAAATTGGGCATAGGGGTCGTATTTCCTTGCCTCTTTCCTGTCAAAATAATCATTAATATCCAGGTTCTTAACCTCACAAGCAAACTGTGTCTTGAATTTGGAGGCATCGAAGCGGGTAATGGGGCCGGCGCCACTCACCCCATTGATTAATCCGGTCCAAAGTTCATCGACCGTATTGCCCAATGGGGTAAGGGCTCCTAGTCCGGTAATAACTACTCGGCGAAGAGTCATGGATTAAAGAAGATTTATTTGGTGTTCTCTTCGATGTATTTGATCGCATCACCAACTGTACCAATCTTCTCCGCTGCGTCATCGGGGATAGCAATGTTGAATTCCTTTTCGAATTCCATGATGAGTTCAACCGTATCCAGTGAATCAGCGCCTAAATCGTTTGTGAAGCTGGCTTCGGGAGTAACTTCGTTTTCATCTACACCAAGCTTATCAACTATGATAGCTTTGACTCTGGTTGCAATGTCAGACATACTTAAAATGATTTTGGTTAAACAAGCTGCAAAGAAAGTAATATTCTTGACATAAAGCAACAAGTAAATAAAATATTTTGAGCGGGATTCATTATATTTCACACAATATCAATAATATAACATAAATTAAATGTTTTAATAACATGTACCGGGATTTTCATCTTACTAATTACATATCAATGTATTAAATCAAATTTCGAAGTGTGTAAGGGGATTTTGGCTATTTTTGGCCTGCTTATCCGGTACAAATGAAAAATATTGCCATTTTCGCATCAGGAAGCGGGACAAATGCACAGCAGATCGCTGAATATTTCAGATCTTCCGACCTCGCCAGGATTGCACTGATCCTTTCCAATAAACCCGACGCTTTCGTCCTTGAAAGAGCAAAAAAATTCAATATCCCGACGGTAACCTTTTCCCGGAATGATTTTTATGAGAGCGATATAATAATGGATATTTTAAAGCAGCATAATATAGATATCATAGTTCTTGCAGGTTTTTTGTGGTTTGTACCGGAAAACATCCTCAGGGGCTATCCGCGCCGGATAATCAATATCCACCCGGCCTTGCTCCCAAAACACGGGGGAAAAGGCATGTATGGTGAAAAGGTGCACCAGGCCGTCATTCAATCCGGTGATAAAAGGACAGGCATCACGATACATTTTGTGAACGACCATTATGATGAAGGGGAGATCATCTTCCAGGATTCTTTTGAAGTTCTTCCGGGCGATACCCCGGAAAGCATTGCCCTAAAGGTCCACCAACTGGAATACCTCCACTTCCCCAGGATTATTGAAACTGTTGTTAAGTCGACTTCAGCCAGTCATAGATTCGATATCTAAGATAACAGTTTAACAATTTAACAATGGAACTCTGGAACAATGGAACAATGGAACACTGGAACAATGGAACTCTGGAACTCTGGAACACTGGAACTGTTATCAACAATTGTTAATATCCATTGTGTTTAACTTGTGAACAGTTAAGATGAAAAACCCTTGACTTGGGTAATCGATTCGGTTTATCTTTGTTTCATCAGGTCAGCGATAAAAGGCTGGATCGGGATCGCAGGGCAGAAGCAACGCTAAGTCCGCAAGGAGGAGGCAGCGCGAAAGTCCGCCCCGGACGACAGGAGGCCGCAAGGCAGCCGGAAGCGAGGGGGAGTCAAAATCAGACAACGCCGAAAGGCAGCGCGAGACAAGACCGGCGACACCAGAGCTGGGGAACGAGACGCTAAATCCGCCGCAAGGCAGACACGCCGAACGCCCCCCGACCAAAAGAAGAAGGAACTGAAAGGAACCGGATTCCAAGGTCAGTCAAATAACAGTAGCCTGACACAATCCGGAGGCTTCGGCAGCCGGCAAGTGAACGGGGATCAATCCGACGAGGTTTGGTCCTCGTTGCGTTTTTGACATATTACCTGATTATAATTCTGCCGAGCTGGTAATTGATCTTCTTGCTGATCTCCTTAAGTGTCTTTAACTTCGACAATAAAATCAGGACATCTTCCTCGTTGGTTGCCTCCTTTAATTCTTGCTGCATAGCCGCCATCATCCTGTCAATCGTCTTGTTTTTAAATGAAAGTACTGTCGTTTCTACAGCTTTCAGCAGTACCTCCCTCTCCGAAACTACCTGGACCCGGTTCTTCAGCCAGTTTTCGCTCAGTTCATAACGTGAAATGCGCAGCCCATTCACCATATTCCTGAATAATTCATTATCTGTGCCGAAATTGAAAACAAGCTCATCGGCATTTTCCCCCTTTTGCAAAGCCTGATCGAACAAATCAAATATTTTCTGGTAGATTGGGTTGCTGAAACTCAGTTCATCCCTGTGTATTTCTTCAATAATGTAACGCGATACCGGGATGCTTTGCCTTACCTTCTCCCCATTCTCATCTTCCTCATCTACTTCAATTTCATAATTGGCATACATCAGTATGATGCGGACCAGGTCACGCTCCTGGTATTCTGATCCTGAAACTTCTGGCTCAATCTGCCTTGGGGCGGGCATTTCCGTGTATTCCACCTCCTGCTTCACCGCCTCCTGCTCCGCCTGGCGCCGGTTCCGCTGGTAGAGTATCTTGTTGAGCGACGACATCAGCATCTGCTCCTGCACCTCCATCAGCGTGCTGCATTCTTTGATGTAAACCGACCGGAAGATCGGATCAGGGATCAGCGAAATGCTTCCCACTATCTCCTTGATCAGCCCGGCACGCTTGATGGGATCGCCTGCCGACTCCTTCAGCAGGAGGCTTGTCTTGAACCGGATGAAATCCTGCGCACCGGTAGTGATCAGCTCTTCGACTTCTGCCCGGCGGTGCTTCCTGGCATAAGAATCCGGATCCTCACCATCAGGGAACAATACGATCCTGACATTCATCCCCTGCTCCAGCACCATGTCGATACCGCGGAATGAAGCTTTGATGCCTGCCGGGTCGCCATCATAGAGGATAGTTACATTGGGCGTATAGCGCTTGATCAGGCGGATCTGTTCTTCGGTAAGGGATGTCCCTGAAGAAGCCACCACATTCTCAATCCCGGCCTGGTGCATCGAGATCACGTCAGTGTAACCCTCTACAAGGTAACAGTTATCCTGTTTGATAATCGCACCTTTCGCAAAAAACAGCCCGTACAGGGTCTGGCTCTTGTTGTAAATCTCCGATTCAGGGGAGTTGACATACTTCGGGACATTATCATCCTTCAATAAAGTCCTTCCCCCAAAACCCAGGATACGGCCCGAAATATTGTGGATAGGGAACATGACACGCCCGCGGAAACGGTCATACCGGCGGTCTTCTTTTGATATCGTCAGCCCTGTCTTTTCCAGGTATTCAAGCTTATAACCGTTTTCCAGCGCATGCTTTGTGAAAGCATCCCAGGTTTCAGGACTGTATCCGAGCTGGAATTTTTTTATGGAATCAAGGCGCAGGTCGCGGTTTTTAAAATACTCCAGGCCGATGGCTTTGCCGGCTTCGGTCCCGTGCAGGTTCTCCATGAAGAAATTCATGGCGAATGCCGTTACCTGGAACAGCGTTTCCCTTTCATTCTCAGCCTGGATATCTTCCGGTGCAACAGCATCTTCTTCAACCTGGATACCGTACTTTTTGGCAAGATAAAGCAAAGCTTCCGGGTAGCTGAAATGCTCATGCTCCATCAGGAAATTGACTGCATTGCCTCCTTTTCCGGAACTAAAGCACTTGAAAATGCCTTTGGCAGGGGATACATAGAAGGAAGGGTTCCGTTCGTTGGTAAAAGGGCTGAGTCCTTTATAATTCTGGCCGCTCTTTTTCAGCTTCACGAATTCACCGACCACTTCCTCTATCCGTGCGTCTTCGAGTATTCTTGCTATGGTTTGCCTGGAGATCAAGATTGATTTCTATGTTTTACAAAGATAATATCTGCACCCGGATTCGTTCATTCAAAATACTAACAGGTAAAGCAATCTAAAAAAAATTAACCGCAAAGTCGCACAAAGGGTATTCACAAAGGAACGCGAAGGAAGATAAAATCAGATTACAAACCTTTGAGCGCCTTTGTGATGCACTTTGAGCGCCTTTGTGGTTAAAAATCCATTGGCAATATGCATGCAAGAATGATCTATCTTTATCATCTTAAAATCTTTTGAAATGCCCGAAAAAGAAATTCAACTCCTGAAAACCCAGATCGATAAACTGAAAGCCAAAGATTTCGACCTGGATGCGTGGAAAAAATACACCATCATTATCCTTGCCCGGATCTTCGGGGAAAATTCGATGAAGACCAAGCAGATCGAAAGCATTGAATACGATTACAGCAGCTGGTCGTTGCGCGATACCACAGGCTCAAATATCTACCTGGATAGTTGCAAAAAACTTGGCCGGGAAATACTCCAGGCTTCGGTCGATGAGCTGGAAACACTTGGCCTTCCACAAACTGAAATCTCCGCAGATGAATTTTTCAAAGTGATCGAAGATGCATTGAAAGATGAGTTGAAAGGAATGCAGGTCAAAGAGATCGGCAAGATCCTTGCAGGCGGGGATGATGCTAAAGTTAAGCGGGAACAAGTACTCGAAAAGCTCAAAGAATATGGCAGCGAAACCTCGCAGGACATCCTCTCGAATATCCTTACCAGTCTTCCCGTTATCAAGAAATTTATCAAATAAGATGACCGTAAATTACCAGAACCAGGGCGAGCTGCCAAAGGAACAGAAGGCCCTGTTACTAATGGATTTCCTTCACCGGATCATGATGCACCACGCCATGTGGTTTGCCGAAGTCCAGCACCAGTACGGCCGTGAAAAAGCCCTGGAAGTGATGAAGGAAGCCTATACGAAAAGCTCCGGCATCCAGCTGAACCGGCTTGCAAAGACCCTCGGGTTCGAAATGAAAGATAATATCCCCGCCCCATTGCTCGACCTGCCGGATGAAAAACTCGACAGCCTTATCGAAAGCGTGGCGGTGAACTGGCTTGCCAACGACGGCGTATGGTTCCAGGCGGTGGAATTCAGCAATACCCTCTTCGATGCCAAGCGCTGCAACGATACCTGCTGGGCCCACTTCTCCCCTTTCGAGGCCTGGTCGATAAAGAATTTCCTGGGCCTCGCCGAAAATCCCGGCCTGCAAGGACTGAAGCAGGCACTGCAATTCCGGCTTTATGCCACCATCAACAAGCAGTCGATCGTGGATGAAACCCCGACCAGCTTTGTTTTCCGCATGAATGAATGCCGCGTGCAGAATGCCCGCAAGCGCAAAGGGCTTGAGGATTATCCCTGCAAATCGGGCGGGCTGGTTGAGTACACCACTTTCGCCCGGGCCATCGACCCGCGGATAAAGACCGAATGCATCTCCTGCCCGCCGGATGAGCACCCGGGGGATTACTACTGCGCGTGGAGGTTCTCGATGGATCGTTAATTGTCATTAAGTGGTCATTAGGTAGTCATTGAGTAGTCATAAGGCTGTCATAAGGTTGTCATAAGGTTGTGATGTTGTACATATAACATTTCCTATTATTTTTGAAGGACAGATATCTACTGAGATGTTTATATCATTCATTCAGAAATTAATAGCCAAAATCCTTGTACTGCTGTTTGCCGGAATAAATATTACCGGATGGTGCCAGGTCCCTTTACCTCCGGATAGTGTAATTGCCCAGGTCCTCGGACCTGACAGTGCCATGTATATTTCATGGCAGGCACCTGATTCCGGTGGATTGACCCTTGAAGCGTACAATATTTACAGGCTTTCGGATTTTGATCCGGAAGGCGATCCTTTAGAAGGCGAACAAACGTGGATCCTTTCACACAACTGGCCGGCGTGCGGGGATCCTGAGTGGCCTGATCTGGATTACGGGTGGTATGCCTATGGGGTCACTGCATCATATACCAATGGGATGACCTCAGAAATGGCGGTTTCTGAAATCGTCGGGCATGATATGTACTGCAACCTTTCGGTCACTGTCAGCCTCGACAATGGGGAACCGGCGGCAAATGCCCATGTAGCCTCTTATGGGTTGGATTACCCTTACCAGCAGTATTTTGGGGAAGATTCAGTGACTGTAACTTTAGACTCCGTGATGAAGGGCCATTATGATATTGCAGCTTACCATACCGGTTTTGATACCGGTTATCTTGAAAATGTTCCGGTCAACCAGGATGCCCTTGCAGAAATAACACTGGGACCACGGAAACGCCAGGTTTATGATCTTTATGTTGATCCTTTATCGCTCATTGGCACATGGAGTGATCCTGGCTTGATTGCACTTTTTGAAGATTTTGAGGGGGTACAGTTTCCTCCGGCCGGGTGGCAGCTAAGCAGCGCGGATGAATATGGCGAGTGGTTCAGGACTCTCGATGGAAGCAGCGAAGGATTTTTGATCCCTCCCGGTGATGGCTATTACGCTTGTGATAATGTAGACATGCATGGCTCAGACCCACATAATAGCTGCTGTGATTACCTGATCACACCAGCTCTTGATTTGACGGAAAACGAGGATTACATGCTGTATTTCGACTCATACTATACAGGGGCCTATGGACAGCTTGCGTTTGTAGAATATTCTTATGACCGGGGCGAAACCTGGGAAGTGATGTGGCAACTTGATCCTGGCAGTAACTGGAATAAGCTCTCTACTTCATTAAGCGCATTTAGCGGGCAAGAAAACGAAATGCCGCTTTGGATCGCCTTTCATGCGGATTGGGCCGGTGGGTGGGCCTCTGGCTGGGCTGTTGACAATGTTAAGATCTATGTGCCCGGCAGCCAGGTTGAATTCACAGATTTCAATGTTTACCTGGACGATACGTTAATTTCGGCCATTACAGATACATCCTGGAATTATGCTCCCCTGAACTATGGTCAGCAGTATACTGCATCCGTTTCCGTCAATTATCCTTACGGTACCTCGAAAAAAGATTACTATTCATTTACCAGCAGGTATTTGCCGCCACCATTGGATTTAACTGCCCAGGTTGCCGTTCAGGATGTGACCCTGCAATGGGATCCTCCTTCTGAAGGCCTGAATAATGAAGGAAAAGGATTAAATGTCGTACCAGAAAATCTTCTCGGATATTCAATTTATAAAAATGAAGCTTTGCTTGATTATATTGTTCATTCAGGCGAGGATGAACCTCAGGTTTATATCGATTCAAACAATTTGCCCGGATTTTATACTTATGAAATATCAGGGATCTATGATCTTGAACCTTATGGATTTCCGGGGGATACCGGTGAATCAATGAGATCAGTTCCCGCAATTGTTTCTGTTGATTATTGCACTGACCTGGATTTCCATGAAGATTGGGGTTCGGGTACTTTTTCTGAAAATCAATGGCAGACTGAAGGTGAAGGATGGACGGTAAGTAATGACTATGGAAATCCTCAACCCAGTGCCTGTTTTAATCCGGATTCAGCATTGGAGAACTATACATCTGTAGTAACAAGTTATCCCTTTTGTGCCACTGAATTGAGCGAAGGGCAAATATGGCTGGATTTTGATCTGAATTTAATCTCAAATAATAACACCGGTGACGAAAAATTGAAAGTTGAGATCTGGAACCGGGTGATGAATAACTGGAAAACCATCAGGGTATATTCCAATCTGACCGGAAATATCTCCTGGAACCGGGAAAATATCAACATAGGAAGGTTCTCTTTTGAAGAGATCTTCATGCTGAGGTTCATTGCGGAAGGATTGAACTCGGACGATATCATGAGCTGGTGTATCGACAATATTGATATCCGGCGTTTTTGCCCGGGGCCCGACAGTCTTTACCTCGAGGTAATCCCTGAAGAATCATCAATTGAACTGCATTGGACTGGCCCAGATATCTATCAGATCGATACCGAGCTCTTTTGGGGAGATGGAGAAAATTCGGGCAACTCAATGGGCACCGGGGACCCAGTTGAATTCGATGTGGCCCAGCGCTGGGAACCCGCACAGTTAATGGAGTATGATGGAGCTTCAGTTACAGAAATCTCTTTTTTTCCCTCGGAAGCATTATGCTATTACCAGATCAGAATATGGACAGGCCCAAATGCAGAAAACCTTGTGATTGATCAACCATATAGCCCTGTCACCGGCCAATGGAACGTGTTTACACTTGATGATCCTTACTTAATCAATACAGACCAGGAGCTTTGGATCGGATATCATGTAAATGCCGAAACGGGATATCCCGCAGGCGTTGATCATGGCCCGGCCATCGATGAATATGGCAATATGATGAATTTTGGTGGCTGGCAAACCCTGCTTGAGATAAACCCTGCCCTCGATTATAATTGGTGTATTAAAGCACATATCAGAACTATCGATAATAAAAAAATAACGCTCTCTCCAAAAGGGAACGACAATCTGAAAGCCGGTAAAACAAGAGATGTCTCCGGATATAATATTTACAGAAAAATAGGGATCACCGGCCAATATGAGCTCATCGATTTTATTACTGGAGGGCCTTGTATCTATCGAGCCATGATGGATGAATTGTATTGCTTCCGGGTCAGTGCCGTCTGGTCAGGTGAATACGATCATTGTGAAAGTGAGTGGACAGATGAGGCTTGTGCTATAATCAGCGTTGGGGTAAATGAACCTGAGGATAGCACTCCCGTGATCAACCTCTATCCAAATCCTGCTAAAGATGTAATCATGATCAGTTCATCTGAAATCATTAACCACATCGTCGTTTACGACTTAACCGGAAATAAGATAAGCAATGCAATAATTGACGACGATACTTATTGTTTACGAACCGATTACCTTTCTAATGGTTTATATCTTGTAAAAATTATAACCGGCAAGATTACCCATTCTTACAAAATTGCGGTAAACCATTAGCCTAAACTTCTTGTTTTTTAAAAATACATGCAAAAAAACAGCCTGACGACTGACGACTGACGACTGACGACTGACGACTTTTTTGTACCTTTGCACCCTCTTTTTAAAAACCTGCAATTCAAAGGCAGCATGAAACGCAAATACAAAGAATATAAGGAACTTAGCCTGACCCGTATCGGCAACGAGATCAATACGTACTGGGAACAGCACGGGACCTTCGAAAAAAGCCTGCAGATCAGGGAAGGGCAGAAGGAATTTGTATTTTATGAGGGGCCGCCCTCAGCTAACGGCAAACCCGGCATCCACCATGTGATGGCACGGGCTATTAAAGACATTTTCTGCCGTTACAAAACCCTGAAAGGGCACCTCGTCCAGCGTAAAGCAGGCTGGGATACCCATGGCCTCCCTGTTGAGATCGGCGTAGAAAAAACCCTTGGCATCACCAAGGATGATATCGGGAAGACTATTTCCGTAGAAGAATATAACCGCATCTGCAAGCAGGAGGTGATGAAGTATAAAGACCTCTGGGACGAACTGACCGTGAAAATGGGATATTGGGTCGACCTGGATAATCCATATATTACTTTCGATAACAAATACATCGAGTCGGTATGGTGGCTGCTGAAACAGCTTTACGAAAAAGGCCTGCTCTATGAAGGTTTTACAATCCAGCCTTACTCTCCTGCAGCCGGCACCGGGCTTAGCTCACACGAGCTGAACCTTCCCGGCGCTTACAAAGACGTGAAGGACCTTACTGTGACAGCCCAGTTTAAGGTCGTCCGCAATGAACAATCGGAATTCCTTTTCAAAGATGCCCATGGCGAAGTATTCTTTATGGCATGGACCACAACTCCATGGACATTGCCTTCAAACACCGCTCTGGCCGTCGGAAAAGACATCGAATACACGAGGGTGAAATCATTCAACCCTTACACCAACCTGCCGATCACGGTTATCCTGGCCAAAGACCTTGTCCATAATTTCTTCCCTGAGAAAAATGCCGAACTGAAACTCGGAGATTTCCAGGAAGGCCAGAAAGCAATCCCCTATGAAGTTTCGGGATCATTTAAAGGCTCGAAGCTGGCGGGTATGCGTTATGAGCAGCTCCTTCCCTACGCACAGCCTGAGACCGGCGATGCATTCGTTGTTGTTACCGGGGATTTTGTAACTACGGAAGATGGTGCGGGAATCGTCCACATTGCTCCCAGCTTCGGTGCCGACGACTTCAAGGTAGCCCGGGAAAACGGCATCGGTTCGCTGACTATGGTCGACAAATCAGGGAAATTCATCGAAACGATGGGCGAATTTGCCGGTAGGTTTGTCAAGACGGAATACGATCCGAATTTTAAGCCTGGTATCGATGAAAGCGTGGATGTTGACATCGTTGTCAAGCTGAAAAAAGAGAACAGGGCATTCAAGACAGAAAAGTACGAGCATTCCTACCCGCATTGCTGGCGGACCGATAAGCCCATCCTTTACTACCCGCTGGATTCATGGTTCATCAAGACCACGGCTTATAAGGACCAGATGATCGAGCTGAACAAGACGATCAACTGGAAACCGGTTTCGACAGGGATCGGCCGCTTCGGCAACTGGCTGGAGAACCTTGTAGACTGGAACCTGAGCCGCTCGCGTTACTGGGGGACACCGCTGCCGATCTGGATCAGCGAAGACCGGACGGAGTTTAAGTGCATCGGTTCGGTAGGAGAATTGAAATTAGAAATTGAAAAATCGGTTGTGGCGGGTTTTATGACTGAAAATCCGCTCGGTAAGTTCAACCCGGAGGATATGTCGGCCGAGAATTACCACAGTTTCGATTTGCACCGGCCTTATGTCGACCAGATCTTCCTGGTATCTGACAGCGGCAAAAAAATGACCCGTGAACTTGACCTGATAGACGTATGGTTTGATTCCGGCGCCATGCCATATGCACAGTTCCATTACCCCTTCGAGAACAAGGGCCTGGAGCATTATTTCCCGGCCGATTTTATCGCTGAAGGCGTTGACCAGACAAGGGGATGGTTCTTTACCCTGCACGCCATTGCTGTGATGCTGTTTGATTCCGTATCGTTCAAAGCCTGTGTCTCCAATGGCCTGGTACTCGACAAGGAAGGCAACAAGATGTCGAAAAAGCTTGGTAACAGTGTCGATCCGTTTGAAACCATCGGTAAATTTGGTCCCGATGCCACCCGCTGGTACATGATGACCAATTCACAGCCCTGGGACAACCTGAAATTCGATCTCGAAGGCATAGCGGAGGTGCAGCGTAAATTCTTCGGAACGCTTTACAATACGTATAACTTCTTTGCCCTTTATGCCAATATCGATGGTTTCACTTATTCTGAAGAAGAAATTCCATTTGAAAAGCGCCCGGAGATAGACCGCTGGATACTTTCGGAACTGAATTCGCTGATCCGTAAGGTTGAGAGCTACTATGAAGATTTTGAGCCTACCAAGGCGGGCCGTGCGGTGCAGGATTTCGTTACCGACCATCTCAGCAACTGGTATGTGAGGCTGTGCCGGCGGCGTTTTTGGAAGGGCGATTATTCTGAAGATAAAATTGCCGCATACCAGACCCTTTACCACTGCCTGGAAGTCGTTGCCCAGCTTGGGTCGCCCATTGCACCTTTCTTCATGGAGAGGCTGTACACCGACCTGAATGAAGTGACGGGCCGGATCAAGGCCGATTCGGTGCATCTCACCGATTTCCCACTTGCGGATGAAAGCCAGATCGATCTCGACCTGGAGGAAAGAATGGAGCTTGCACAGAAAATATCCTCCATGATCCTCTCTTTACGAAAGAGGTCGAATATCCGTGTAAGGCAGCCTCTGAACAAGATCATGATACCGATCCTGAACGAGCATAACAGGACGCAGCTCAAGGCCGTTGAGAACCTGATCCTTTCCGAAGTTAACGTGAAAGAGATCGATTACCTTACGGAAACGGCCGGCATACTGGTGAAGAAGATCAAGCCTAATTTTAAGGCCCTCGGACCCAGGTTTGGCAGGCTGATGAAGCCCATAGCGGCTGCAATCAGTGCCTTAAGCCCTGAACAGATCGCGAAGCTGGAAGAGGAAGAGGCACTCATGCTAACAGTAGAAGGTGAAATGATAGATATCACGATGCACGATGTGGAAATTACCACGGAAGATATCCCGGGCTGGCTGATCTCCTCGTCAGGAAACCTCACGGTGGCCCTCGACATAAACATTACAGATGACCTGAAGCAGGAAGGCCTTGCCAGGGAACTGATCAACAGGATACAAAACCTGAGAAAAGACAGGGATTATGAAGTGACGGACAAGATCAGGGTCCAGGTAGAAAAAATGGAATATCTTGAAACTGCCATACATAACAATTTATCGTATATTTGCGCCGAAATTTTAGCTGAATCTCTTGATTTAGTTGATAAAATTGAGGGTGAAAACCGGGTGGCTGTTGAACTGACAGAAGAATTCAGCACGCTTATCCGGGTTGAGAAATTATAATCATTTGATTTAAAAGAGTTAACCGAAAAACCTCGAGCCATGACTGACAGTAAAAAGCTAAAAGTTGATTTACAGGAAAAGAACAGGTATTCAGACGAAGAACTTGAGGAATTCAAGGAACTTATCATGAGTAAGCTTGAAAAAGCCAATGAAGACCTGAAATTGTTAATGGAGGCTTATCATCTTGACGGTGAACATGGTACTGATGACACATCCCCTACATTCAAGATCCTTGAAGAAGGTTACCAGGTCATGTCGAAAGAAGAGAACAGCCGCTTAGCATCGCGCCAGCAGAAGTTCATCAACAATCTTGAGAACGCCCTGTTGCGCATAGAGAATAAAACCTACGGCATTTGCAGGGTAACCGGGAAGCTGATCTCCAAGGAAAGGCTGAAAAGCGTACCACATGCTACTTTGAGCATCGAAGCAAAGCTTAACCAGAGGTAAATCTTGAAGAAAGCCGCACTGATCATTTTCCTGGTACTTGTTGCCGACCAGGTCCTGAAGATCTGGGTTAAAACCCACATGACGCTCGGGCAGGAAATCAATGTCTTTGGAAATTGGTTCATCCTTCATTTTACGGAAAACGAAGGCATGGCTTTCGGCATCACTTTCGGCGGCCAGGGCGGCAAGTTAATCCTCAGCATTATAAGGATCATCGCAGTTATCTTCATCGGTTATTATATTTACCGTTTACGGCAGAAATCGCCGCATCCCGGGCTTATCATCAGCTTTTCGCTTATCATGGCCGGCGCACTGGGAAATATAATCGACAGTGCATTTTATGGTATCATATTCAACATGAGCAGTTACCATAGTGTTGCCACCATATTCCCGCCCGACGGGGGTTACAATTCATTCCTGCACGGAAGGGTGGTTGATATGCTCTATTTCCCGGTGATCGATACGGTAATGCCGCAGTGGGTGCCGTTCTGGGGAGGTGAAACCTTCCAGTTCTTCCGACCGGTTTTCAATATCGCCGATACTTCAATCACTACAGGCGTCTTCATGCTACTTATCTTCCAGAAAAAATTCTATCCTAAAAAAGAAACTCCCGACGAGGAATTCCAAAAATCAGAATCAGGGGAAGTGTAAAATTTCTCTCCTTGTTTGCTATCTTTGTATTATGGAAGTGATAATGAATAATATCGATGACTTAAGGTCACTATGCATGAAATTTCATGTTGGAAAGTTATTTGTATTTGGTTCGGCTGTAAACCAATCCTTTAAGCAAGATAGCGATATTGATTTCCTTGTTTCTTTCCAAAAGATCAAACTCGAAGATTACGCTGATAATTACTTTGACTTTAAATTTTCCCTGGAAGATCTGTTTAATAGAGAAATAGACCTTCTTGAAGAACAGGCGTTAAAAAATCCTTTCCTATTAAAATCCATTAATACCTCTAAAAAATTGGTTTATGAATCCTGAAGTCAAGACATGGCTTTCTAATTCAACCCTTTCAGGGTTGGGGATTGCGGTCAGTCCTTCTTCATCCCCCAGTTTCACAGGGGGTTATTCAAGTTAAACCCTTCGGGTTTGAGGTATACAAACTCCCATCTCCCAATCATCCAATCAGTCAGCCAATTCACCAATCCACCAATCAACCAATTCACCAATCCACCAATCAACCAATTCACCAATCCACCAATCAGCCAATCAACCAATCAACCAATCATCCTCGAATCCATTTGCAAAAATTGATTAATTACTTAATTTTAACTACCTTTGCACTTCTTTTAAAATTAAGCTGCGGGTTATGGAAAAAAAGAGGATCCTCTTCGTATCTCAGGAAATTACTCCTTATACTGAAGAAACTCCTATCGGACTCAAAGGGCGACACCTTCCCCAGGGGATACAGGAGAGAGGCAAGGAAATCCGGACATTCATGCCACGATATGGAAGCATCAACGAACGGAGGAACCAGCTTCATGAGGTCATCCGTTTATCGGGCATGAACCTTATCATCGACAACAACGACCATCCCCTCATCATCAAAGTGGCCTCTATCCAGCAGGCGCGCATGCAGATCTATTTCATCGACAATGAGGATTATTTCCAGCGCAAGGCAACCCTTTACGATAAAAACAACAAGTTTTTCGAGGATAACGATGAAAGGGCCATCTTCTTCGCCCGTGGCGTGCTGGAAACCGTGAAAAAACTCGGATGGGCGCCGGATATCATACACTGCCACGGCTGGTTCACGAGCCTCATCCCCCTTTACGTAAAAAAATCCTACCGCGATAACCCGCTCTTCAGCGAAACTAAAGTGGTCATTTCCATTTATAACGACGACTTTAAGGAAGACATGCCTGCCGATATCGGCAAAAAAATCAAGTATGACGGGATAACCAAGCAGGACCTTGCATACTACAAGAAGACCAATTTCGTTAACTTAATCAAAGCTGCCGTCGAATATTCCGACGGAGTGATCGCGGGAAGCCCGAAAATCAATGCTGAACTGACGGATCATGTTAAAAAATCCGGGAAACCGTTCCTGGAATACCAGGGAGAAAATGACTACTTTGATGCATTCTCCGATTTTTACGACAAGGTCCTGGTTGAAGAACCGGTTGCTTCGCGATAACCATGCCGCTTCCTGTTATTTAAAACTATCGTAATGCTGTCCAAAAAGATAAACTGGTTCACTGCAGGTCTTTTCCTTGTATCCGCGCTCCTTCTTACGAATTGTAAAGACGATAATAACGAGCTCGGGCTTGATCTGCAGCCACCAAGCGACAAGCTGAATGTTTTCACCGGCGATACCACCCGGGTCATTGCTTATTCCCAGCTCGTCGATTCGGTTAAGACCGATGAAACTTCGCTCTCAATCCTTGGCAGCATCGTTGACCCGGTTTTCGGCAGGTCTACAGCCGGATTTTACACCCAACTGCGTTTATCGGAAAGCGCTTACAATTTCGGTACGACCCCATATCCCGACTCCCTGGTGCTGACGCTGGATTATGAGGGCTTTTACGGCGATTCGAATTCAGCCCTTACCGTGAAAGTTTTTGAACTTGATGAACCCATTTTGATAGATACAACTTATTATTCGCACCAGACACTCAATACAAAGATGACTTTACTCGGGGAGAAAACCTTTGTGCCTGCTTATTCCGATAGTGTCAAGATCGGTGATAATACCTTTGCTCCCCACCTCCGGATAAGACTGAGTGACCTTACGTCGACCCTTGCGATGAAACTCCTCAGTGCCCCTGACTCCACTATGGACAGTAATGCCGACTTCCTGGATTACTTCTACGGCCTTTATGTAACGGCTGAAGATGCCAGTTCCGGTGGGCAGATCATCTATTTCGACCTGCTTTCCGCCCTTTCGGAAATGCAGTTGTACTATCACAACAGCACGGAAGATTCAATCCAGTACGACTATACGATCAACAGCAACTGCGGGCGTTTCGGCACCTTTAACCATGATTACAGCCTTGGCGATGCGGCTTTCAGAGCACAGGTCATTGATAAAGACACTTCGCTTGGTTCAAACCAATGCTATATACAGGCACTTGCGGGTGTTAAAACGTTCATCCGCTTCCCTGATATTAAAAATTACTATGCAGATGGCCCCATTGCTGTGAATGAAGCGCGTTTTTTCCTGAGCTGCAGTGAAGAGGTCCCATTATATGAAGCGGCACAACAGCTTGTCATGGTCAAACGGACGGAAGAGGGAAGCTATTCCATCCTGGATGACCAGCTTGACGGTGCCGGCTATTTCGGCGGATATTACGATGACAGCCTTCACGGATACTGGTTCAGGATCACTTCGACAATCCAGGAACTGATGAAGTCTGATGATCCTGATTATGGCTTTGAGATTTATTTATCCGGGGGTGCCGTCAATGCCGAGCGGGTGCTCCTCGACGGGACTGCGCCTCAATCGCCTGCCCTTGTGGAAGACAGGATGAGACTGGTCGTTACTTATACGACGTTAAACTGAAACATTGATCTTTATGTGTGGAATAATTGCATACCTGGGCCCGCAAGAGGCCTATCCAATCCTCATGAAAGGCCTGTACCGCCTGGAATACCGCGGATATGACAGCGCCGGGATTGCCATCCTTAACGATACCCTCACCGTTGTCAAGACCAAAGGGAAAGTTGCGGACCTGGAGGAATATACTAAAAAGCTCGACCTGCCCGGCACCATCGGGATTGCCCATACACGCTGGGCAACACACGGAGAACCAAATAATATAAACGCCCACCCCCATTTTTCACAATCGCATAACCTTGCGATCATTCATAACGGCATCATTGAGAACTACCTTACCCTGAAAAAGGAGCTGATCAACCGCGGCTATACCTTTACCAGCAATACCGATACTGAAGTCCTGATACACCTGATCGAGGATATCCAGCTTAATGAAAATGTCGCCCTGGTGGAGGCCGTCCGCATCGCCCTGAACCAGGTTGTCGGTGCTTATGCTATCGTTGTCATCTCCAAAAACCATCCGGATATGCTTATTGCAGCGCGCAAAAGCTCCCCGCTGGTAGTCGGTATCGGGATCGACGAGATGTTCATCGCCTCGGATGCCACCCCCATCGTGGAATACACCAAGGATGTGGTTTACCTGAACGATGAAGAGCTTGCCATCCTTGAAAGAGGGAAGCCACTCAAGATCAAGACCATAAAGAACAAAGAGAAAACGCCCTATATCCAGAAGCTGGAATTGAACCTGACTGCCCTGGAAAAAGGCGGGTACAAGCATTTCATGCTGAAGGAGATCTTTGAGCAGCCCCGTTCCATCCGCGACAGTATGCGCGGAAGGCTCAGGCTGCAGGAAGGCATCGTTTCCCTCGGCGGCATTGCCGATTACGAGCAGAAACTCATGAATGCCGAACGGATCATTATCGTGGCCTGCGGAACCTCGTGGCATGCCGCACTGGTCGGTGAATACCTGATTGAAGAACTTGCACGGATCCCGGTGGAAGTGGAATACGCTTCCGAATTCCGGTACCGCAACCCTATCCTGTGCGAGAAAGACGTCGTCATAGCGATTTCGCAGTCGGGTGAGACCGCCGACACCCTGGCCGCCATCGAGCTGGCCAAAGGCAGGGGAGCGACCATCCTGGGCATCTGTAATGTGGTTGGTTCATCCATTCCAAGGGCAACACATGCCGGCTCTTACACCCATGCCGGCCCTGAAATCGGTGTCGCCTCCACAAAAGCTTTCACATCCCAGGTAACGGTTCTCATACTTTTAGCGCTGACCATTGCCCAAAAGAAAGGGACCATACCCAAATCGCGTTTCCTGAGGCTTATCCACGAGCTCGACCAGATCCCTGAAAAGGTGCAAAAAACCCTGCTGGTTGATCCGCAGGTATTGAAGATCGCTGAATTGTACAAAGACCACAGGAACTTCCTTTATTTAGGAAGGGGATACAATTTCCCCGTAGCGCTGGAAGGTGCATTGAAGCTGAAAGAAATCTCTTACATCCATGCCGAAGGTTACCCGGCAGCCGAGATGAAGCACGGCCCCATCGCCCTTATCGACGAAGAGATGCCGGTAGTCTTCATCGCAACCAACAAAGGCACTTACGACAAAGCCCTGAGCAACATCCAGGAAGTCAAAGCCCGGAAGGGGAAAGTGATCGCTATCGTCACCGAAAATGACGAGCTCGTCCGCGACCTGGCCGACCACGTTATCGAGATCCCGGAAACTGAAGAGCTGCTGGTGCCGCTGCTGGCAACCATCCCGTTACAACTTCTATCTTACCATATCGCTGTAATGCGTGGCTGCAATGTGGATCAGCCGAGGAATTTGGCGAAGAGCGTCACGGTGGAGTAAGACGGGAAGACGGGAGGACGGGAGGACGGGAGGACGGGAAGACGGGAAGACGGGAGGACGGGAGGACGGGAGGACGGGAAGACGGGAGGACGGGAGGACGGGAGGAAAGTTATTAACAGGACGGGTATAATGGGAGTGATTTTCGGATAAACAAGAAAATCTAATCCCATTCATTATGAAATTCACAAAACACGAAGATTTAGAAGTTTATCAACTGGCTTTTAATGCTGCTATGTTGATTTTTGAACTATCCCTTAATTTTCCAAAAGAAGAAAGGTATTCATTAACAGATCAAATACGGCGTTCATCAAGATCCGTTTGTGCTAATATTGCTGAAGCCTTTTACAAAAGGAGATACCCGAAATATTTCATTTCTCATCTAAGCATAGCAATCGCAGAGGGAGGTGAAACCCGGGTATGGCTTGACTTTTCGGAAAAATGTAATTATCTGAGTGAGGCAAAATATGAAGGACTTGTAGATGACTATGGGAGAATTATTGGAAAACTAATAACCATGCAAAATCAAGTTGATAAATGGCAGCTTTAATTACAACAGACAACAGGCTTCCCGTCTTCCCGGCTTCCCGTCCTCCAGTCTTACAGTCCTACAGTCCTCCCGTCCTACAGTCTCCCCTCAATCGCCTTCCAATCCACGATCTTCCAGAAATCGGCAATATAATCCGGCCGGCGGTTCTGCTTGTCGAGGTAGTACGCATGTTCCCAGACGTCGCAGGTCAGAAGAGGTTTCAGGCCGCTACGGAGCGGGTTGCCGGCGTTGCTTTCCTGGGTGATGACGAGCTTTCCGTAAGAATCGAGTGAAAGCCAGGCCCAGCCGGCTCCGAAGAGGGTTGCGGCAGCCTGGGTGAAATGATCTTTAAAATTATCGAACGTCCCGAAATCACGATCGATCAGTTCAATCAGCTTTCCGGCAGGCAAGCCGCCACCGTATGGGCTCAGGCAGTGCCAGTAGAAAGTGTGGTTCCACACCTGGGCGCCGTTATTGAAGATACCGCCGGAGGCTTTCTGCACGATCTCCTCGAGCGTAGCGTTTTCAAAGACCGAGCCCGGCAGTAGTTTGTTAAGATTGTTTACATAAGCCTGGTGGTGCTTCCCGTAATGGAATTCCAGTGTGTTTTTCGTAATGAACGGCTCAAGCGCATCCAGCGCGAAGGGCAGTTGGGGTAATTCGAAATTCATAATTTTTGACTTAATTAACGGTTAATAAGTCAAATTTAATCACATTTATTTAATCTTCATGCTTAAATTCTGAGTTTATTTATGGCACGCGGATATTCGCGGATGAAGCGGATTTTCGCGGATTCTTAATAATACCTGAAAAATATTTCATTTTCTGCGGGTATTTTTATTTGATTTTCCTGATAAACAATAAAAACTGTTATGAAAAATCAGGAAAAGACAGCTGTTATTTTAAAATGTTTTTATAAAGTGTACAACACTCTTGGATTTGGATTTCTTGAAAAAGTCTATGAAAACGCTTTATATCACGAATTAATCAATCATGGTTTAGCGTGTCAAAAACAGGTTCCAATAAAAGTTTATTATGATGGAAAATCTGTTGGGGATTACTATGCTGATATAATTGTAGATGAAAGCATAATAATTGAACTGAAAGCAGCAGAATCATTAATTGAAGAGCACGATCACCAGTTAATTAACTATCTTAAAGCCACCAGTATAGAAATTGGACTCCTGTTGAATTTTGGCAAGGAACCTCAATTCAGGCGGAAAGTGTTTTCAAATGATAGAAAGAAGCTAAACACCTGATCCGCGAAAATCCGCTGCATCCGTGTAAATCCGCGTGCTATTTTAAGTTTGGATTGCTATTTTCTGATCGTTTCAAGTGCAATCAAAAAAACTTTATCAACCTCGTGATAAACAGGATAGAACCCTGCATCATCAAACAGGTTCCGGCCGATATAAGCCTTGAGCAGGGTTTTTATTTTTACTTCCGAATCCCTCAGCTCCTGCTGTGTGAAGCTGATTTCCTGGCTGCGGATATAAGCGGTCATTCCGTTGAAAAGCTTTTCATCAACTTTAAAATTATCCCTGAAATCATCGACAGAACTGTATTTATGCAGGGCAGTCCTTTCTTTGTCGGTATAATCAAAGGCATACTGGAAAATGACATTCTGGTGGATGAGGCGGTTGTAAAGCTTGTCTTTATCGTCGGTTTTCAGGGCCACGTAAACATCGGGCATGATGCCCCCGCCGCCGTAAACCACCTTACCTGCGGGTGTGTAATATTTGATGGTATCGGCAAAGGCAATGCTGTCGCGATTTTCCATCTCTCCGCTGGTGTAGCGCTCGTAAAGCTCCTCATAATATTCCCTGGCCCCGTGCTCGTAAGGCCGCTGGATATGCCTTCCGGTGGGCGTATGGTAGCGTGCAACGGTAAGGCGGACAGCGGAACCGTCGGGGAAGGAAAGCTGTTCCTGGACCAGCCCTTTGCCGAACGACCTTCGGCCGACGATCAGGCCACGGTCGTTATCCTGGATGGCTCCTGCCACTATTTCGCTGGCTGAAGCGGAGGATTCATCGACCAGGATCACCAGTCCGTTATCCTCAAAAACACCCCGTTTGGTGGCGTACGCATAATTGTTCGGGCGGCTGTTCCCTTCGGTATAGACGATAAGTTTGCCTTCGGACAGGAATTCATCGGAAATATGGATGGAAGCCTGCAGGTAGCCCCCAAGGTTGCCCCTGAGGTCGAGGATCAGCCGGGTCATCCCTTCGGCGACCAGTTTTTCAAGGGCAGCAACCAGCTCTTTATAAGTGTTTTCAGCGAAGCGGCTCATCTTGATATAGCCGATCGTATCGTCGACCATATAGGAAATATCGATGCTGTATGTTGGGATTACGTCGCGGATGAGGGTGAAATCGACCAGTTCGGCAAGTCCCCGGCGGAAAATACCCACTTTCACCTCCGATCCCCGCTTTCCTTTCAGCAGCTTCACCGCATCGCTGCTGGCCATCCCGGTGCCGGCAACCAGGGAGTCGTTGATCTTCACGATTCGGTCGCCCGCCAGGAGGCCGGCTTTCTCCGATGGTCCGCCGGATATCGTCTGGATCACCATGATAGTGTCTTTTTCTATCCTGAACTGGATGCCAATTCCCTCAAAATTACTGTTGAGCTGGTCTTCCATTTCACTGAAATCCTCGGCGGGGATGTATTGTGAATGCGGGTCGAGGTTATCGAGGATTCCCTGGATTGCATTGTCGGTCAGCTTTTCACGGCTCACCGAATCGACATAATCCTTTTCGATATAATTTATCAGGTCGGTCACTTTATCATGCTGACCCGGCTTAACAAACAGGACATTGTCGAGCTTATCGTTTTTAACGAACGCAAGCTTACTGCCAAGCCAGATCCCTAGGATTAGGACGAGGGCAAGGATAATGGGGAGATAAAGATTGAAGCGTCGTGCCATCTGAAATTAATGATTAAGAGGGCAAAGGTAGGGAATATAGTCGTCAGTCGTCAGT
>CAYJNJ010000019.1:0-50547 GCA_964371595.1 uncultured Bacteroidales bacterium
CGCCGCACAGGGGATCATGGCTGGTATCAATGCCCATCTGAAGGTGAAAGGCGATGGAGATTTCATCCTTAAAAGATCAGATGCTTATATCGGCGTCCTGATCGATGACCTGATTACAAAAGGTGTCGACGAGCCTTACCGTATGTTTACTTCCAGGGCCGAATACAGGATCCTGCTCAGGCAAAGCAATGCCGATCAGCGGCTTACCCCACTCTCTCATAAAATCGGCCTGGCTTCGGAAGAGCGTTTTCAAACCGTTGCTGAAAAGGGCGAAAAGATTGCAGGCCTTATAAAGTATCTCAAAAAAGGCAGCGTGGAGCCCGGACAGATCAATCCTTACCTGGAATCCGCCGGTACGGCCACCATCGACCAAAAAATGAAAATTTCAGGTCTTTTGCTCCGGCCCCAGATCAGTCTTGCCGGACTTGCTGATCATCTTCCTGCCCTGAATCACCATCTTCATACAATTAAGCCTTTCCATGATGAGATCCTGCAGGAAGCAGAGATCGTCATAAAATATGAAGGCTATATCGTGAAAGAAAGTGAACTTGCACTGAAACTTGAACGCCTGGATTCAGTTTACCTTAAAGAAGATTTTGATTACCACCGATTAACCGCCCTTTCATTTGAAGCCAGGGAAAAACTCAGCCGGATAAAACCCCGGTCACTCGGACAGGCTTCGAGGATCGCCGGCGTCTCCCCTGCCGATATCTCTATCCTGATCGTGCATCTCGGACGCTAAAAGTTCCACGTGGAACAAATTCCGGCACGATTTTTTCCCCTGACTAATTTTGCTTAATTTTAAGCCTTCAGGCAAATTCAGGGGCGCAATGAGAGTATGTAATATCTTTCCAAAAAAAATGCGCCAGAACGCCTCTTATAAGGCCGTGTTTAAAGGTGTGAAAACCAACATTTAAAGGAAAATATGCAGGTAAAACCGGAACTAAGACAAAAAATACTGCATTTTGCAGCTCTTTGCATCATCTCCTTTTGCATCGCTTTCGGTATTCATTTTTTTGCAGGTCGTGAAAAAGACCAGTTGCGAAGCAATAAAAAAATGCTGGAAGAGACCCTCAGGATCAAAGAACAAAGTCTGCAGGGAATAATTGAAGGCGTCCTGGATAAAATGGAAAAATCCGGGTCTTTTGAAAAGATTTATAAAAATCTTCCACCTACCTTATATGAAGATGAAGGAATTTCCATATTTCTTTACAGGAATGATTCATTGGTATTCTGGTCAAATAATCATATCAATGCAGAACCACTTATTAACAAGAAGATCTTTTCAAGGCCATTTATTCAGTATAGTAACGGCTGGTACAGGGTCATTAGCTCAGGCCGTGATAATGTTATGGCGATCGGCCTTATCCTGGTAAAGAATGATTATGCCTATCAAAACGAATACCTGCAAAATGATTTCCAGGAAGATTTTGATCTCCTTCCTGCGTCAGTAATCGATACGGTCCCTGGGACATATAACATCACTTCGAATGACGGTGAATTCCTTTTTTCACTTCGCACCGGAGCTGGCGGAAATATTACTGCAACGACGAATTACCTGATTTTATTTTCCCTGCTCATTTGCTTAGTGTCTCTGCTGCTTTTGCTCTTTTATATTTATCAACTGTTCGACTTTTTTAAAACCAGGCAGGTATTGCTGTTCATTGCATTTTTCATTGATGCCCTGATCCTGCGGTTCCTGCTCCTCTATTTCGAGCTACCGGGATTTCTTTACCAGACAGATCTTTTCGGGCCATACCTGTATGCTACATCTTTTATCTCTCCATCTCTCGGCGACCTTGTAGTCAATAGTATTTTCTGGCTAACCCTTGCCTGGATATTCTATACCAAATTTGAAATCTCTTTGTTAAATGCGGGAAAAGCCCTCAAATATGGAGTTAATGTTATAATGGCAATTGGCTGTGCTGTCATTTACTATCTCCTCATCTCAACCTTACGACGGATGGTTTTGGATTCTAATATTGAGATGAACCTTAATAATATTTTTAATATAGATGTTTTCAGCGGCCTGGCATTCATTTCCCTGGCTTCCCTATCACTGGCTTTTTTCCTGGTCTCTTCGAAATTAATCCGGATTATTTCTGAAAACCGGATTTCAATTGGCAGTTTTGTTCTTTTATCACTGCTCGCCTCTGCTTCTATTATTCCACTCTTATCAAAGGATAATTATTACGGGGCGGTGCTGCTGTACCCATTTCTTCTATTCATCTATTTTCTTTTACATAGGTATTTTGCTGCTAAGTCCGCAGGCTTCAGGAATATTTCAGGCGCGCTTGTCTTTGTTGTATTCTTTTCTCTGATTGCCACATTCGTGTTTGATTTTTATCTGGACCTCAAAGAAAAGGAAAACAGAAAAGTGCTTTCTGCTGAATTGACCTCGCGCAGGGACCCTATCATGGAATATGAGTTTTCTTCTGCAAAAGATTTAATGCTTGCTGATACCTCGGTCAGAAACCTGATCAGGGAGACTATCGAAGGAAATATTGGCGATGAAGAGATCATTTCGAAAGTCAGTGAAAATTATTTCAGGGAATTCCGGAATAATTATGAGCTGTTCATTACAGTTTGCCGTACAGAAGAGGTATTGATTATCGAGCCTGAAGGATACCTGGAAAATTGCTATACTTATTTTAAGGAGCAATTCAAGGCGGGGGGGAGCAAGGAAGTAAGCCCGGGCCTCTTTTTCCTGGATTATAAAATGGATAAGAATAACTACATCGGGATAGTTGAATTTTTAGCCATGCATAATGACCACCAGGACACCCTCAGGGTTTTCATAGAGATGTTTTATAAATATTTTTATGAAACAGGCCTGGGATACCCTGACCTCCTCATCGACAAAAAGGCGGAAAATACACCTGAACTCGCAGATTATTCATATGCCAGGTATTTTAAGGATAAGCTGGTCTATAAAAATGGTGATTTCTCATATCACCTGGGTTTCCAGGCTTATAAAAACCAGGGCATAGCCGCCTATTTTATTGATAATGAAGGCTATAATCACTATATTGTAAAGCTGGATGAAGAAAATGACCTGGTGATCAGTAAGAAGATCCCCGGAATTCTCGACCTCGCAGCACCGTTTTCCTACCTGTTTATCATATTTAGCCTGTTTTTACTGGTGTTCTTATTTGGATTTATCCTGACAGGAGGAATGAAACGGTTTGAATTTAATTTCAGTAACCAGCTCCAGGCTTCTATTATTGCGATCATTCTTGTTTCATTCCTGGTGCTCGGCCTTATCATCCGCTCAAACATCATCAGCCTTTACAATAAAAAGAACAGGGACAATCTTAGCGAGAAGACATTTTCTGTGCTTACCGAGCTTGAACATAAACTGGGTAACGAAGTAGGTTTAACTGCAGATATGACTGGTTATGTTACCGATTACCTGAATAAGTTTTCAGCTGTCTTTTTCTCGGATATCAACTTATATGATACAAACGGCTCACTGATCTCTTCATCACGGCCTCAAATCTTCGAAGAAGGGCTCCTTTCAGTTAAAATGAACACCAATGCATTCTATAAACTTGCCTGTGAAGAAAGCCTGTTGTATATTCAGAACGAGAAGATCGGAAAACAGGAGTACCTGTCGGCGTACATACCTTTCAGGAATAACCAGGACCGGATTATTGCCTACCTGAACCTCCCCTATTTTGCCAAGCAAACCGAATTAAGAAAGGAAATAGGCGATTTCCTTGCAGCTTATATTAATGTGTATGTATTGCTGATTGTATTAGCCATTATGGTTACCATTCTTGTATCACGGTTTATCACCAGGCCTTTAAAACTGATAAGGGAAAAGCTCAGGAACCTTGAACTGGGCAAGCCTAATGAAAAGATTGGATGGAAAAAGAAAGACGAGATCGGTGACCTGGTGGAGGAATATAACCGGATGATCGATGAACTGGCAATTAGCGCTGAAATGCTGGCTAAGTCGGAAAGGGAGAGCGCCTGGCGCGAAATGGCCAAGCAGGTTGCCCATGAGATTAAAAATCCGCTTACCCCGATGAAGCTCAGCGTCCAGCACCTTCAGAAAGCCTGGAATGATCAGGCGCCCGACTGGGATAAACGGCTCTCCGGGTTTACACAGACTATCGTCGAACAGATAGATTCACTTTCAGAGATCGCTTCTGCTTTTTCCGACTTTGCAAAAATGCCTGCCGCTCACCTGGAAAAGATTGAGATATCCGGGATCATAAAATCAGCAGCGGATCTGTATCAACCCCAGGGAAATATTAAAATAATCATGGAAGCAGTCGACAATGAGGTCTTTATCCGTGCCGATAAAAAGCAATTGCTGAGAGTGTTTAACAATCTCATTCAGAATGCGGTACAGGCAATTGGTAAAAGAAAGGACGGATTAATACGGATTTCGGTTTTGAGGGAAGACGATCAATGCGTAGTGGCGATTTCAGACAATGGTTCAGGGATTACCGAAGAACAGGCGCAAAAGATATTCTCGCCAAGCTTT
The DNA here is from genome assembly GCA_964371595.1 of uncultured Bacteroidales bacterium. GTDB lineage: Bacteria > Bacteroidota > Bacteroidia > Bacteroidales > JAGOPY01 > JAGOPY01. The sequence goes on from CAYJNJ010000019.1 coordinate 4,496, forward strand.
ACGACCAAGAGCAGCGGCACGGGCCTGGGACTGGCTATGGTCAGAAGCATCCTGAATACTATCAACGGGACGGTTTCCTTTGAATCAAAGGCAGGCGACGGGGCTACATTTACTGTGAGAATTCCGCTATATCAATGATATACAAGCCATTAAGCCATTAAGCCGATCAATTCCCGGTAGTCCTCATCAGTTAATTTATGATGGTTACCCCCGACTTTGTTAGCCTTAAGCGTCCGGAAGATCTCCTCCCCTTTTTGAGATGCATCAATGCCGCAACTGGCAAGGCGTACCGGTGAACCAATCTTTGTGAAAAATGATTCAAGGCCCTCGATAGCTTCTATTGGCGTTGTGGTGCCAAACAAATTCTTTCCCAGTTCTGAGATCCGGCCAGGGTCACGGGTGAGATGCAGCCGCAGCCATGCCGGGTAGGCTACCGAAAGGGATGCGCCATGAGGCACATCATAGAGGACGGATAAAACATGCCCTATGGAATGCACCCCCCAATCCCCGTTTTTACGGCCGTAACCTGTCAGGTTATTCAACGCGCTGGTTGCAGCATACATGATTTTTTCACGAAGCCCGTAATCCGAAAGGTTGTCCATCAGTTTCGGCCCGTATTCAAAGGCTTCGAGGACGATGGAATACACAAAGCGATCCGATAAAGTGGCTTCCCCTTCGCCAAAGTAGGCTTCAAGGCAATGCGCAACAAGGTCGGTGATGCCGTATGCGGTGTAATCACGGGGAACAGACAATGTGTAGGCAGGATCCAGGAAAGATTCCCGCGGATAGGTCAGGGCATCGCCATAGCCGAGTTTTTCCTTCGTCCGGTTATTCTGCACCACCGCAAAACGGTTCATTTCCGTGCCTGTAGCAGCAAGAGTAAGTATTGACACCAGGGGGATGGCTGATTTTGGCTTAGAATTTCCTTTTATGAAATCCCATCCGCTATGGGTAACCGGTATAGTAATAGAAATGATCTTTGAAGAATCGATCACGCTCCCACCGCCAACAGCCAGGATAAGATCGACCTTTTTTTCGCGGCCAAGGTTTGCCGCAGCATCCACATCTTCAATAAGTGGATTTGGTTTAATTCCCTGATATTCAAATACATCAACCCCAGTTTTATGAAGCTGGGCCAAGACGTCATCGTAAATACCATTCTTTTTGATCGATCCGCCGCCATAAACCAGCAGCACCCTCCTGCCGTACTTTAACAGGGTTACTCCCAGTTTTTCAACTACTCCCCTGCCAAAATGCAGCTTTACGGGGTTGTACATTACGAATTGTTCCATTGTTCCATTGTTCTATTGTTCTATTGTTCCAGTGTTCCAGTGTTCCAATGTTCCATTGTTCCAGGGTTCCATTGTTCCAGGGTTCCATTGTTCCAATGTTCCAGGGCCTGTCCTGAGCCGCCAAAGGCGGTGAAGGATCCCATAGGTTCAGGGAGATTGGAGTAAGAGGTTCCAGCAGATATCGTTGACAGCTCTGGTCAGGGAGCTGGCGGAGAGTGTTGCTCCTGAAATGGCATCCACTGTCTTTCCATATTCCGCCTCGCAACCGCTGGTACCGGTAAATTGGGCCAGCCATGATTTATTCATGATCTCAAATCCATGATCCGAGCGGTAAACGATGATTTCAACCTTTTCAATGATCCGGTTGGTGTTAAAAATGACGATAAAATCGAACCAGTCGTACCGACCTTTTGCTGAACCCACATAAAGCAGCCCCTTTACCTCTTCTTCCTGGACAATTTCAAAAAAACCCCCGCTATTGGGATTGCTTCCTTTTGCAAAGATACTATCTCCAGGTGATTCAAGCGGTCGTAAGGTATAATTTTCCGATTGAACGACTGTTGTAACAGCTTTATCAATTTTTTTACGCGATGCTTTATCGAGCATGATCTCTTCTACCCCTGTAGAGGCAAAGATTGTAAAAGCCAATATAAATGATATGAGTAAGTTCATTTTACATTCCTTAAAACCATACACCGATCCCAAGATTCAGGCGGGTGGATGTGTTGTCGCCCGATTCATTATTAAAGACCTGGTAATCCGCTTTTACCGCAACACCATCAACCGGTTTCCATCCAATCCCGAATGTGAATTCATCCCTGTGATAGGCCGGGTTTTTTTCGAGGCTTCCGGCAACGGTGTGCTGGGTGTCATAGTTTTCATACCGGATGAACGGGGTAAGTTTGCTTTTAAGTTTAGCTGATAAAGTAAAAATGTTGTACCCAGCTTCCAGGTAAAACCCGGTAAGGGAACTTCCGAAGTCGCTGCCTGTGAATGCATTATACTCTTCGGTGTTGGAAAATTTCCCAAAATTGAACTGGCCCCTTAATTCCAGTCCTTTAATGGAATACCTGGCATCAACACCCGCCATGGCAATGCCGACAATGGAAGAATCTGCAGTTTGCACTTCGGGACCTTCCGAAGGGATATCGTTGTAGAGGGTCGATTGGGATTTCCCGGCATATCCCGAAAGGCCCAGGTTTAATCCTTTAATACCGTAATATTCGATTTTACCCGCAAAATTAGGGAACCGGATCACCGATTCAACACCTTTCTGGCGACCGTTCCGGAGGCCATTTTTCCCGGTAAATGTCGCTTTTTCGTCGTAACCGAGAAAACCGTTGATACAGTAAAGCTGGTACTTTAGGTTTGCCTCCCTGACAACACCGGATACCCCCGCTCCTATTTCCCTCCAGGTCGTAGGAATAATGTAAGTATCGAGTGAAGGCCTTTCAACGCCGTTAAAAGTCGGCGGCTCATGGTACTCATTGATGATCCCCATCGGAACGAGCAACAAACCGCCGCGAAATTTCAACCAGTCTTTCATCTTATATTCCAGGAAAGCCTGTTCAATATATATTTCGCTTACATGTTCTAGTTCAATTTCAGTAATGAACTGGATCTTCTGGTTAAATTTATAACCGAAAAGCAGGACCAGCCGATGGACATCCAGGGTCCCGTTCTGAATTGTTCCCTCCTTGATCGGCTGGTTAAAATCGATCTGGGCGTAACCACCGATGGTGAGCTTATCCTGGTCTTCCGACATTTTTGCTGCCGCATTCATGTAGTCGGCAGCAGGTTCAGTATTTTGTGAAAACACAGTAAATGAGAGTAATAAATACAATAATATGAATGATTTTTTCATAAGTTTATTTAGATTAAGTGTAAATAGTGGTGGCAAAAGTAAAATAAGCGGAATTACCAGGGAGGAAATTCTATTCTAAATTTAGTCTAAATAAAACAAAGGAAAAACCGAATCCCGAATCCCGAATTCAACATTCAACATTCAACATTCAACATTCAGCATTCAGCATTATCAGCGATGACTCCGCTGCCCAGGCAAATGCGTTTTGCAGGATCATAAACCACGCCGAATTGCCCCGGCGCAACCCCCGCTATGCTATTAGAAGATACAATGACATATTTCCATGATTCCATGCCCCCATGCCTCACCATCATCCCTTCATTAAACTCTGGCTGATGGCGGATTTTAAAGCAGACTGGCTGGGGTACTGAATAATCACGGTCGGGGGTTTCATTGATAAAGAGAAAATCGTCAAGGACAACTTCTGACTTATACTGGGAAATCGGGTCGTAGCCGTTCGAAACGTAGACAGTGTTGGACGGGATATCTTTTTTCACGACGAACCATGGGCCCTGGCTAAGCCCCAGGCCTTTGCGCTGACCGATGGTATGGAACCAGAAGCCTTTGTGCCTTCCCAGCACCTTCCCTGTTTCGAGTTCAACGATCTCCCCTTCTTTTTCGCCGGCATAGCGCTTGATGAATTCATTGTAATTGATCTTTCCGAGGAAACAGATGCCCTGGCTGTCGGGCCTTCCGGCACTCGGCAGCTTCAGGTCGTGTGCCAGCTTCCTGACCTCTTTTTTTTGCAGGCCGGCCAGCGGAAACATGGCTTTGGAAAGCTGAGGATAGGTTATTCTTCCTAAAAAATAAGTCTGGTCTTTTTTCTGATCGTCGGCCGTTCCAAGGAACACCTTCCCTCCTTCGTCGATCCTGCGGGCATAATGGCCGGTTGCGATACGGTCGAAGTCTTTGCCGAATTTATCTTCAAAGCTGCCGAACTTGATAAAGCGGTTGCACATCACATCCGGGTTCGGGGTGAATCCCCTTCGCACAGAATCGATGGTATAATTTACCACGCGGTTCCAGTATTCGTCGTGCAGGTTTGCAATTTCGAAGCGGCAGCCGTATTTTTTCGCAATAAAGGTCGTGATCTCGATATCTTCTTCCGACGGACAGTCCATAAATCCCGGCTCGTTATCCATCCCGATCTGGATATAGAAAATGACCGGGTCATACCCCTGATCTTTCAGCAAAGGAACGATAACGGAGGAATCAACACCTCCCGATACTAAAGCGGCTATTTGCATGGGGCAAAGATACAGAAATGGCGAAAGCAAGATATTCGATACCCGATATCCGAAGTATTCTCTGGCCTTTACTTCGAATATCGAATATCGAATATCGTCGTATCGTTACTTTAAATAAGTCCCAGCTTGTGCTTTTCGCTGATAACCTTCAGCATATCAACTGTCATATTGTCGAGCTTCCATTTCGGGTTCCAGCCCCATTCTGCGCGGGCGCAGCTATCGTCCATGCTGTTCGGCCAGGAGTCGGCGATGGCTTTCTTCATCGGGTTGACATCGTAATTCATCACGAAGTCGGGGATATGTTTCTTGATTTCTTTGTAGATGATCTCCGGGTCGAAGCTCATGGCTGACACGTTGAAAGCATTGCGGTGCTTCAGTTTCGACGGATCGGCTTCCATCAGGTCGATCGCTGCGTCGAGTGCGTCGGGCATATACATCATATCGAGGAAAGTACCGGCCGGGAGCGGGCAGGTAAACTTTTTCTCTTTGATAGCTGCATAATAGATCTCCACGGCATAATCGGTAGTCCCGCCGCCGGGAAGGGTTACGTTGGAGATGATGCCCGGGTAGCGGAGCCCGCGTGCGTCAACGCCGAATTTCTTGAAGTAATAGTCGCTGAGCAGCTCGCCGGTCACTTTGGTGACGCCATACATGGTGCTGGGGCGCTGGATGGTATCCTGGGGTGTATTATCCGGTGGTGTCGAAGGCCCGAAAGCGCCGATGGAGCTGGGGAAAAAGATAGCGCAGTTATTTTCGCGGGCTACTTCGAGGCAGTTAAAAACACCGCCTACGCCAACGTTCCATGCCATGGTCGGGTTGCCTTCTGCCACGGCTGAGAGCAGGGCAGCGAGGTTATAGATCGTATCGATCTTATATTTCTTGACCACTTCGGCCATTTTCACAGCGTCGGTAGCATCCACCATTTCCAGCGGGCCTGATTCGGCCAGTTCCTTAGGGGGCATGGTTTTGCGGTAACCGGCAACCACATTTTGCGATCCGTAAACTTCCCTTAAACGCATTGTCAGTTCCGAACCGATCTGACCGACAGCACCAATAACGAGTATCTTTTTCATGTTAGATTAGATTTGTGTGAAAAGATTAACAATTTGCGGCAAAAGTAAAAAAAATGTGCTATGTAGTGTGGTTTGCATGTTAATTATTAAGTGGTGGAGTGGTGGAGTGGTGGAGTGGTGGAGTGGTGAAAAGGTGGAAAGGTGGAAACTCCGGAGGAGTTTTACCTTTGTAGTAGTAAATTTGCAAAACATTTATCCCGAAGGGACAGAATATGAATGGCACGTAAAAATTTGATCATCATATAAAAGATAAGACAATGACATTAGAAAATCTTGGATTTAACGCTTTATTGGAGAAATTCCGGATTGAAAATAACCTGAATAGTTTCGAAACCGGGCGAATTATTGCAGAACATAAAGACAGGTTCATTGTAAAGACGACCAAGGGTGAATTTGAAGCGGAGATAACCGGCAATATGCGTTTTACAGCAAAAAGCCGTGAAGATTTCCCTGCGGTGGGCGATTGGGTTGCCCTGACGGCTTATGATTCCGATTTTGCGATCATCCATAAAATCCTGCCAAGGTCCTCAGTTATTAAAAGGCAGGCGGTAGGGCAATTTGGAGAGATACAGATCATTGCATCAAATGTTGATTTTGCTTTTATTGTCCAGGCTGTTGACCGGGATTTTAATGTCAACCGGATCGACAGGTACCTGACCCTTTGTAACTCTTCGAAAGTCAGTCCAGTAATTGTGCTCAGCAAGAGTGATTTAGTAAATGAGCAGCGGCTTTCTGAAATCATCGAAATCATTAAATCCAGGATCAGGAATGTTCCTGTTATTCCGATAAGTAATGAATCGAAGGCCGGATACGATGCGTTAAAGGGGATTATTGAGATAGGGAAAACGTATTGTTTGCTGGGTTCTTCGGGTGTCGGGAAATCCACTTTGTTAAATAATCTATCCGGTAAGAGCGTAATGCGGACAGATTCAATCAGCCAGAGTACAAATAAAGGCAGACATGTGACCAGCCACAGGGAATTAATTATCCTGGAGAACGGGGGCATATTAATTGACAACCCCGGCATGCGGGAAGTAGGCATTGTAGACCCAACCGGCGGATTGGAGATCACATTCGATATGATTTTCAGCCTCGCTCAAAACTGCAAATTCAAGGATTGCACACATACCACCGAAATAGGTTGTGCAGTGCTGGAAGCCGTTGAAAAAGGGGAAATAGACAGGGCTTCGTACGAGAATTACCTCAAATTGGAAAGAGAGAAAGCGCATTTTGAATCAACAGTAGTAGAGCGGCGAAAAAAGGAAAAGGAATTTGGGAAAATCATGAAGAATTATAAAAAGGACATTAAGAAGAACAAGTATTGAATATGGAGGCATGGAAGCGGGGAGGCGTGGAAGTGAAAAACTCCATAGGAGTTTAATGTTTATAGAGATAATGCATACGATAGCAGTACATTTATCCCGAAGGGATAAAATATGAATAGCCCCGGATACAATCCGGGGTTGAGGGCGGCAATTCCAAATAAAGTCCCGTCAGGGACGACAGTATGGTAGGGATAATGGCAAAGTTGGTTATCGTGCAAGGAAAATAATAAAACAGGAACCCAAAGCAATATTATGCCGAGTACAAAATTTGACGGTTTAACTTTTAAAAGTGGTTATTCTGACGTGAACGGTCTGAAAATGTATTACGAAATTTATGGAGAAGGGAAACCTCTGGTGCTAATCCACGGAGGGGGTTCAACCATTCAGACAAGTTTCGGTAGAATTATTCTGCAACTTGCTAAAAACAGGCAGGTTATAGGTGTTGAATTACAGGCACACGGAAGGACAAGCGACAGAGAAAGCGAGCTTTCATTTGAGCAGGATGCAGATGATATTGCTGCACTTTTAAAAAACCTTAATATTTCTAGAGCTGATTTTTTCGGCTTTAGCAATGGCGGCACGACTGTTCTGCAAATTGCTATCCGTCATCCTGAATTGGTTAATAAAATTATTGCAGCTTCCGCACTTTGCAAACGAAATGGAGTCCCTGCCTGGTTCTGGGATTTTATGGAACAAGCACAGCTGAAAAATATGCCGGAAAAATTAAAGGAAGCTTATAAACAGGTTGCGTCAGATATAAATGGGTTACAAGTGATGCACGATAAGGACGCAAAAAGAATGATAAATTTTAAAGATATCCCTGACGAAAAAATCAAATCCATTGACGCACCAACATTAATTGTAATTGGTGACAAAGATGTGATAACACCTGAACACGCAATAGAAATGAACAGATTAATTTCCAACTCACAGTTAGCAATAATTCCCGGTGGGCATGGTGAATATATTGGCGAGATCACAACACTTAAACCTGACTTTAAGGAAAGTGACTTTATTATTCCAATGATTGAAAAATTCCTTAATTTATAACGAAAAATATGACAGGCTTTAAAATCATCACTGCGGACAAGCAGGAAATTAACTTCGAATTTTATCTTGACGTTGCACCGGTTACATCAAAAGCATTTGCGGTCATTTTGCCATTTACAAGGCATTTTTACCATGCCAGGGTTTCAGGCCAGGAAATCTGGATTGACAATGTTCCTGCCCTGGACATTATCCAGGAAAACGCCTCCGTTTTCACAGAACCGGGAGAAGTTGTTTTTGGTCCGATGAAACCAGCAAGGGCTAAAACAGCAAACTGTTTCGGGATTTATTATGGTGAGGGCAAGGGGCTTGATGCCTGCAATATTTTTGCAAAAGTTACTGACAGCGATAAGCAAAAATTAGCTGAGCTGGGAAACAGCATCTGGAAAAACGGATCACAGGAATTGACAATTGCCTTAACTGATGACGGCAAATAACAAACTGCTCAGAGGCGGGAAAGCAAATCATCCGCTCAACTGCTGGCGTTATTTATGAATATTGTTAAGGAACTGTTAAATGCTGTCGTTTAGACTCTGCAGGCAGTAACTTTGAATATTGGGTCAACTCCGTAAAGTCAAACTTTAAAATAAGCCACAAAAACACCAAAACACAAAAGATCACAAAAGGCTGATTATTAAGTCAATAGCTTTAGTGCAATTTAGTGTTTTAGTGCTTTAGTGGCCATAATAAGGCATTTCGGAGTAGCTTCAATTTTTATTGACCTAATTTTAGCTGGAAACTACACTATGAAAAGCAACCGAAGAGACTTCCTCAGGCTTACGGGACTGGCGGGTGCAGCCACCCTGATCCCTTACAAAAATGCTGTGACATCGGACGTGATATCGGGAATCGGGAATGAGTGCGTGCTCATCCCGACCGAGACTGCAGGGCCTTTCCCGCTTGACCTTACCGATAATCCTTTCTTCTTCCGGCAGGACGTTCGTGAAGACAGGGCCGGGGTGCAGGTCAACCTGAAGATGAAGGTCCTCGGCCTCGACAATTGCGAGCCGATGCAGAATGTGAGGGTGCATATCTGGCATTGTGACAAAGATGGCTTGTATTCCGGCTACCAGGGCCAGGAGGGATTTACCTATTTGCGGGGCTGGCAAATGACTGATGCAAACGGTGAAGTGGAATTCATTACCATTTTGCCCGGCTGGTACCCCGGCAGGGTGTGCCATATCCATTTCCAGGTGTATGTCAGCTCGATGTACGCCGCAATTTCGCAACTGACTTTCGATGTGGAGACTAAAAACGACATTTATGTCCTCAATCCTTACATTTATACAAAAGGCATTGACCCGGTACTTCCCTCGGAAGATGGGGTATTTGCAGACGGCTATGCATACCAGCTGGCCAACCTAACCCCAAATGCTGAAACCGACGGCTATGATTCTTTCCTGGAATTAAGTGTCCAGGGCAGCGGAACGACCGGTATAGGCTACATTGAAAAAGAAAATGCCAAACAATTCAGCCTCGGGCAAAATTTTCCCAATCCATTTACAGACGAAACCACCGTACCGTTCTACCTCCGATATCCTTCCGATGTAAAGCTGGAATTATGGGACATATCGGGAAGGAAGCTGACAGTTATTGAAAGAAAAGGACTTCCGGCAGGGGACCACTCTATTACTGTAAATCCCGGTAACCTGGGACTTCACACGGGCAACCTGGTTTACCAGATTGAAGTCAGCAATGCCGGCGGGACTTACAGGGACAGCATGATGATGACTGAGAGGAGATAAATCCTGTTAACTTTGCAGCTGGCGCGCGTCTATGACGCGTGACTACATAAACAATAGCAATGGACCCAATTTTTTTCAAAACCCCGGCTGAATTTCGCGAGTGGCTGGGAAAAAACCACCAGTCTGAAACCGAGGTTTGGGTGGGTTATTATAAAAAGGAAACCGGAAAACCCAGCATGATCTGGTCGGAATCTGTCGACCAGGCCTTGTGTTTCGGATGGATAGACGGGATCAGGAAAAAGGTAGACAATGAAAGCTATTGCAACCGGTTTACCCCCAGGAAAAAGACGAGTAACTGGAGCAATATCAATATTGCCAAGGTGGAGGCGCTGATGCGGCAGGGGTTGATGATGCCGGCAGGGCTTGAGGCTTTTAATAACCGGAAAGAGATCCGGTCAGGCATTTACAGTTTCGAGAATGAAATCAAGGACCTGCCCGATGAATATGCTTCAATTTTCAGGAAGAATATTCCGGCCTGGGAATATTATTCAGCCACACCGCCATCATACCGGAGAACCGTCACCCATTGGATTTTAAGCGCAAAGCAGGAAGCGACGAGGCTTTCGCGCCTGGAGAAGCTGATTGCCGGGAGCAGGGAGAGGAAACGGCTTTTCTGACAATCTTTTCCAGGTTAGTCCGCGTTCTGACGCGTGATTGATAATAATCGTTTTAAACGGCTTTATTCTTAGCCACCCGATTTAAATCGTGCGCCAACTTTAGAATGCTCAGAACCGATATCCCACCGCTAGTTTGATTCTGTCTCGGAAAACTTCTGACATGTTTGGTTTGAAAAGGTATTCAGCTCCTACCTGGATATCAAAGTAAAGGTGTTTGCTGAGCAGCCTTTGCCATCCGATAGCAAGGTGGAGTTGGGGCCCGGTTTCTGTCAGGAGAATGTTATTATTATCATCAACGTAATTATAAGAGGCACCAGCGGATATGTAACTGGCCGATAAGCTGTTGCCTGAATTTCCGTTACGGATGTTTTTCATCAGGTTATAATACCACCGGCCTTCCAGGTCGAGACCGGCCAGGTAATAAGTACTTTGATGCCACGCATCAGTATAATAGTTTGAATATCCCACCGTTGCAATGATTTCAGCATTAATCGAAAATGGCGTCGAAGCGATTTTCTTTTCAAAAGCGACTTGGGGAGAAAGGTTAATCCAGGAATAATTTTTCAAAGCACCGATGTTCACCAGGTCAACAAGGCTGGACTTGACAATGAAATTATCAGCCTCGTAGCACCTTACAAAGGCACAGTATTTATCGCGCTCAAGCGTGTAATTGTCTTTTGTAAAGCAAAGACCCATATCTACATAAGTATTCAGAACAAAAAACGGATTAAAGGAATCTTTGAAATCATCCATAATACCGGCATTGATCCCGATATCGGTGTATCCATGTTTCAGGTATCGTCTCTGTAGCCCCCATTTCAGGTACACGGAGAGGTACTTATCATCCCAAATCTCAGAGTCCCATGCCATATCATTCAGATCCTGTGAATAATCCGTACCAAGTGCAAGGTAATTATCGGACATGTTCCTGGCGAGCCGCCCCTCATGAAGCCTCTTGTTTTGCCTGTAGTACCACCTGCTTTCAAGGGAAAAACGAATGGGAAAAACGCCATAACTTTCGGCGGTTGGAATGGGAAAATCATGGTCTATCGCGGCATTTATTGTGAAGCTTTTTGAGATCCTTTGTTCAAATGCCACTTTAAGAGGAAAATAAGTACCATCCTTTGAAGAAAGATGAAAGCCGGCTTTCATCATCCACTTTGTCTCTTCATGCATCATGAAGGCATATTCCATTGAACTGATGTAATATAACATGCTATCTGGCAGTTGAACGGTAGTATCCGACTTAATATCAGCTTGTGAATATGCAGGATGCACCATCCCGAGTAAAATAATCGTTGAGCAAATCAGGATTTTCGACCTAAGAATTTTCGTGATGTCCATTTTTCAGTTATTCGATAGTTAAGGAACCGTTAGTTAAATCAAATTCAAACAATGGAAATCCATTACCGGTGTTATAACCGGCTTTTATTTCTCCCTTTTCATTCCTGGCATAATTCAGGATCATACTTTCCGGATTCTTAAAATCACAATTTTTAAGATCGAATTGATAAGCATATCGGATGATTTCAATATTCCTGATGCTTACCATTGATTTTTGAGCTTCAATGCTCAAAGTTTTAATATTATTCATTTGCGCGAGACTGATATTTGCCAGCATCGCGTTAATCGTTAATTTTCCTCCGAAATTTGAAAGATTTATATCAGACCTGTTTGAAGTCACTGATAATTCACACTGGATATGACTTGCTGTAATATTGCCAAAAACAGAATTGATTGTTGTTTTACCTGAAATATCACTGAGCTCAATCTTGCAAAACTCACTATTGATCTTAAGATCAGCCTGCAGGTTCTGTATTTCCATCTTCCCAAAATAATTCCTGATATCAGCCGGGCAATTTTCAGGTATCCTGATGTGATAAATAATGCTGAGGGCCGATTCGGGTTTGGATTCATTCCTGGCCAGTTCAATATAATTTCTGAGACACAAAACATTGTTATCAACCTCAGTTAAAAGGGTCATTTTCTTCAAATCAGCTTCAGCGGTATTCCTGTCTTCATGCTTTGAGATTATTGTGATGTCAATATCAATGGTATTTGCCTTGTGCGTTAAGCAGTAAATCTCAGCATGTTCTGCAGACAATACGACAGACATTCCCGGGTCCCATTCAAATTTTTTATTTATCTCCTGCGAAACAACCTGAACTTTTATCTGAGCGAAGGTACTACTGGCCCATATCGAAAAGATAAGAAGCAAAGTTGAACACATATACAGATATTTTCCTCTCATTTTATTAATTGATTATTTCAACTAATTGATTGATAATTGCAGTTTGTTCCAGTTCAATCTTTGTAATAAGCTGTTCAAGATCAGTGCGGGATTCGTAAGGATTCATCTGGTTTAAAATGGTTTGCTTTGTCTTGTTGAGAAATTCTAATTCCTTCTCAAGGGTTTTAAATTCCTCTGACAGACAGATGTCAGGGTTTGCAGCACATATTTGTTCAATAGCCTGGTCTATTATGACATCATCTTTATTCCAGTTGCTAATATCACTTTCTGTTAAAAAAATTTCAGCAAATTTTAATTTACTGTGGTTGATGTTTATGGTATTGAATATTATGACCCCAAGCACCAGAATAGCTGCTGCAGCAACAGACCAGTTAACGATCATTGTCATTCTTGTGCGATGAGCACGATTAGACAATTTTTCGTCAATATCCAGCCATACCATATCCGGTGGTACGAACTGACTTAGATTTTTAAGCGGATTTGTTTCAATGGAATTATCAAGTAATTCTTTCAACCTTTCCCATTGTGCATCAGCTGGTGAAAATTCCGACAGCCCGCGTAATGCCTCCTGTAATATTTTCCGGTTATTTTCCACGCTTATTTGCTTTTCAGTTTTGTTATAAGCATTCGTTTCGCTTTATGTAACTGGCTTTTGGAAGTATTGACAGAAATATCCATCATCTCAGCAATTTCATTGTGCTTAAAGCCTTCAATTTCAAACAAAGTGAAAACGGAACGGTAACCATCAGGGAGTTCAGCTATTGCTCTTTCGAGTAATTGAATATCAATTTCAGAACCCCAATCGACCACTTCCGATTCTTTAGTTTCGTTGATATCCTCAAAAATAATCCTGTGTCTGATTTTTCTCAGGGCAGTCCGTGCCATAATGGTATGAATCCATGTTCCTAACTTTGATTCACCTTTGAACGATCTGAGGTTTTCAAAAATGTAAATGAATCCTTCCTGCAGAACATCATTTGCATCATCAAAACTGTTAGTAATCCGGTAGGCAAGGGTGTACATTTTCTTTTTATATTGATCATACAAAGCTTTTTGCGCCACCCTGTCATTCTTCAGGCATCCTTCAATTATTTTTTCTTCCGAAAAAAATGGCATCAATTCACTTTGGTTTATATGGTTAGTGATCAATTTTCAGGAAATGGTTGCCTAGGCTTTAAAATATAATTGATAATCCTATAAAAACCGCTAATTTAGACATTTAAAGAAAGTCCAATATCGCGATGGCTCCCAGCAACTACCAGCGCCTTATCAAACTTGCTGAAGAAACCTTCGCTGTTAAATCAGACCCCAATCAGCTGAATGTCAACCAGGAAATCATTGAGCGGTTGTTGAAGCTGCATCCTGCAACTGTTTCCGAATTCAGCGACGAGAACGGCCCTGTTGCGTGGCTTCTGGTCATTCCTACCTCGCTGGAATTAATGAACCGGTTCCTGGCAAAGGATATTTCTGAAAAACAATTATTTGAAATGACAAAACCGGGAACAGCTTATGAGGCCCTGTACCTTTGCTCAGCGCTGGTTTTGGAAGAATACCGGAGGAAGGGGATCATTAAAAGGCTTGCCCTTAAAGCCATTGAAGAAATCCGGAGAGAACATGCTTTGAAGGCAATGTTTGTGTGGGCTTTCAGCAAGGAAGGGGACATGGCTGCGGAGGCACTGGCAAGACTAACCGGGTTACCGTTGTACAAGAGGGATAATGTTTAAATTTACATTTTGCTGAGGAACCCATGCACCACACCATCGCCATAATAGCCCCTTTCATCGATTCGAGCCAGTACAATATGGATTTCAACCTGAGGCTGGCACGGAACAACAGGGAGCTAACACTGTCGGGCTTTTACGAGCTGGCCTATTCAGGCTACAATCCGGAAAATGTTTCCCGCGGGGTCGATTACGGCGAGGATATCCCTGCTGCAGGGTTCTACCTTGAAGGATTATTGCACCAGCACGGCTACGACACTTTCCTCACCAACAAATACGATCAGGATACGTTGAAAGCCATTGCTGACCTGGATCCCCTGGCGGTTTGTATTTCTTCTACCATGATCATCACCACAGATTCCCTGCTGAACCTGTGTTCCTTAATCAGAAGAGTTATGCCGGAGGCACATATCATTGCAGGCGGCACTTTTATCTGGAAAAATTACCGCCAATACCTTAAGCATCTCGACTCACCCGGTCTTTACCCTCTTCAGCCCGGTATGCTGTTCCATCCCGATCATTCAGGTATGGATGCCGACACCCTGGTTGTTGCACCGCATGGGATCACTTCGCTGATGCAGGTTTTGAAAGAACTGGAAAAGGGGGGACGGGAGGACGGTAAGACAGTAAGACGGGAGGACGGGAGGACGGTAAGAAGTGGGGGATTTTCCGATATTCCGAATTTGTGCTTGCCGGGGAAAGAGGGATTTGGATTTACAAATAGAATGGATGAACAGGTTGATTACAACGAAGATTTTACCCGCTGGGACCTGATCAATGAAATGCCTGAAAAGATCCCGCTCAGGACCTCGATCGGCTGTCCGTTCCGCTGCCGTTTCTGTGATTTTTACCAGCTCTATCCGCGTATTTTCCTGCGGTCGAGGGCAAGCCTGTCGAAGGAGCTTGAACTGGCAAAGGGGAGGCTTGGACAAAACCCGGCGGTGATCCATGTCTCGGATGATAATGTGTTCATCACCAGGAAAAGGCTGTTTGAGGTTTGCGATACCATAGCCACCTCGGGGCTGAACCACTGGGTCGGCTTTATGCGCGGAGGGGAATATTCTGATGATGAAATGGAAGCCATTATGCAGTCGGGGCTGATGATGGGCAAGATAGGGGTGGAATCGGGCGACCAGGGACAGCTTGACCGGATGAACAAGAAACAGCAGATCGAAAAAGTAAAAAGAGGGATTGAACAGCTTGATGCCAGGGGGATAGGGACACTTATGACTTTTGTGGTGGGATTTCCGGGCGAAACCAGGCAAACCCTGCAGAACACGGCTGATTTTCTTAACAATCTATCCCTGGCCAATTTATCATCAGGGTACCAGGTTTACCCGCTGGTCATATTTCCACTCAGTGAAATTGCCGATCCGGCCGACCGTAAAAAATGGCAGATTGAAGGGAGCATGGACCATTGGTCGCATTATACGATGAATTCGAAAGAGGCCACAGAAGCCTGTTTTGACATCTTCAAACAGGTCACCAATGTCCCCTATTCTTACTCCGAAGAGAGTTTCTTTTTTAACCGGGGAATGTTCACCCTGGAAACCAGGAGGTCCTTATTTCAGTTACGCCATCAGCTTACCATAAAAATGATTGAAAACGCGCCATGGGAACAGGTAGAGCCGATCCTGAAAACTATGGCAGTTAAGATGGAGGTCCCGGTTGACGGGATCGGGGAGGGGCTGATGAAGGAGATAGTGGCTGGCGCGCCAACTATTTGACTTCCGGCATTTGTTCCCCGGGTGCGTAAACCGTTTTCCCGATCCTGTTCTCTACCGGATCAAGTGAATGCAGGTAACTGTAAAGGGCTTTCAGGTCGGTATCGTCCATACGTGCAAACATCCCCCAGGGCATCGGGCTGCCTTTGTGTATGCGGCCGCCTTTGAAGCGGTCGATAAAAAAGGCTTCATCCCAGGCAGCCATCACCCCGGTAGCCTGGTCGGGTGTCAGGTTCGGTGAAATGTAGCCATATCCTTCTGAGAATTTTGATGGGGGAAAGATACCGCCTCCAGAGTATTCAGCTCCGATCCGCTGGCCTTTGCTGTTTATGGCAATATGGCATCCCCTGCAGTTCCCGATATTGTCGGCAAGGTACTTACCGTAAACTGCCGTTGAATCCTTTGTAACGGATTTTGGCGGGGTGGATTGCGGTCCTTCAGGCTTTAAAAGGCCGAAGGTAACCAGCGCCCTGGCTAAAAACGAAAGGTCCGACGGCTCGACCTTATGTTTAACAGGCTCCTGTGAGCGCAGGAACGAAATAACTGCGGTCAGGTCTTCATCGCTCATACCCTGGAAAAGCATGAAGGGAGGAAGCAATGTCCCGTCATGTTTTACCCCGTAGCGGATTGCCCGTGCAAGCTGGGCGTCGGTAAATTTCCCGATCCCTGTTTCAGGGTCTGGTGTCAGGTTAGGGGCCCGGAAAGTACCAAAACCAGGAATTTCTTCTCCCCAGCCGCCGCTCAACGGTAGCTGCAATCCATTCTCCACATCCATGGCTTTGTCCATCGGGATATGGCAGCCTGCGCAGTGCGACGGGCCATAGGCAAGATATTTTCCCCGTTCGATAAGGACCGGGTCGGAACTCGCCGTAATTTCAGGATAAGGCGCTTCGAAAGTTTTATTCCAGCTAAGCTGCACATAAACAATGAGGGTAACAATTACGAGGACAATAACAAGTCCTAACCACATAAGGATTTTGAAAAACTTTTTCATTTCGGTTAATTTAATTGATAAAGACTGGCAATTAATTGGCGGCATAAAAATATAGCCCATAAGTATAACTAGTTGTTAATGAAATGTTAAACTATTACCCCTCTCCAAACAGAAAGGGGGAAAAGGTGACAAGGGGACATGGGATGAGGGTAAAGTAACCAACGCGGCTACATTACGTTTAATAAGATATTTGATTAAATGAACATGAAATTTATTCTTTCGATCCTTGCCATTTTATTGTTGTTTGGTGGGCCGGGAGATCTTTCGGCCCAGAAAAAAGAGGCCCCAAGCCCTACGCCCTATGCCCTGAGCCCTAAGCCCTACGCCCGCTACTGGTGGTTTGCCTCCATGATCCGGGAAGATGATGTGCGATATAACCTCGACTGGCTCAAGGAAAACGGCTTTGGCGGGGTGGAGGTGGCCTGGGTCTATCCTCTGAACCGGTTCAATAAGAACGATACTAGCTATACCCCGCGCCAGGAATGGCTCAGCAGTGAATGGACGGATATTGTCGATTTTACCGTCAGATATGCCGATTCTATTGGACTTGGCTGTGACCTGACTTTCGGGACGCTCTGGCCTTTTGGTGATACCTACGTTACTTTCGACCAGGCGACGCAGCGTTTCGGCGAGGTAGAATGGCGCCAGCAGATCAAACTTTCATGGCAGCACCCGAAAGTAGGGTACGTCATCGACCATCTCACGCAAAAGAACTACCAGCCATATTTCGACAGGCTTATGGCAGCATTTCCCCGGCCGGCGACTACTCAGCCGAAAGCTTATTTTATCGACAGCTGGGAAGTGGAAACAGAACGGCTCTGGTGCAAGGGATTTGAACGGGATTTTTCAGCCCGCTTCGGTTACGATATCGTCCCTTTCATGAACTATATCTATAGCCCGGGAAATAACCAGCAGCTCTATGATTACATGTTGCTTATCTCTGAAAAGGTGCTCGGGTTTTATGCCGATTATGATTCGACGCTGAACTCTGCCGGGATTCTTTCCAGGGGACAGGTCTCCGGCGCCCCTTGTGACCTGATCTCAGGCTACGCGATCATGGATATCCCCGAGGGTGAATCGATGCTCTTCGAGCCCGAATTTTGCGCCATTCCGTCATCGGCTGCGTTATTATCGGGGAAAAAGTATGTCTCATCAGAAACCTTTACCTGCCTTTACGGCTGGCCGCGTGATTATATGCGCGAAGAACAAACCGCGGATCTGAAGCTTGTGGCCGATGCTTTATTTGCCAATGGCATCAATCATATCATCTGGCATGGCAAAGCCCACAATGCCAAGGATTCCGACAATGTGGGCTTTTATGCGACGACCCATATCGGATGGGACGGCCAACTGGCGGAAGAACTGCCATCATTCAACCGTTATCTCGAAAGTGTTTCATCTTACATGACGAAAGGGAGTACTTATTCCGACATCGCCGTTTACCTTCCCACCGAAGATGCCTGGGTTGGCGGTGTCATGGCGAAGGAAAAGCAGTTCAAATGGGCCTGGGGCTTCTATGAGATGCGATATGTCTATTTTCCTTACGAACTTGAGAAGTACAACCCGACCTGGATCAACGGCGAATTTCTTGATAAAGCCATTGTCGACAAGGGAATGCTGACTGTCGGCGATGCCCGGTACAGGGCCCTTTATGTTGATGCAGAGTATGTCGCTTACAATGTGCTGCAAAGGATTGTCGAGCTGGCAGGCGAGGGGCTTTCGGTGATTTTAAAGCGGGAGCCCAAAGAACCCGGGACTATCAAGCACCAGGATTACCTGGATTTACTCGAAAAGCTTAGAAAATCCAAAAGGGTCTCCAAAGAAGTATCCGGCCTCACCCCTTTCATTTCCAGCAATTACGTCCCTAAGCACTGGTGCAGGACGGAAGGCGATTCACTTTATATCTTTTTCGCGAACCCTAAATCGGCCTGGTTGAAATTTCCTTTGGAGTACGGGCAGTCGCTGAGTTCCGATACCGTTCAAAAGAAGATCACGATCCAATACCTGGGGAAACAAATCAGCCTTGACCTTACTTTTGAGCCATATCAATCGCTCATGTATAAAATTGTGGATGGTGAGGCAACAGAGATTGACATAACGTTCATTCCCAAAACACCTGTGGTCAGATCAAGACCTGTTGGATATAAGGCCCCATGGCTGGTTGACTGATACATGGCAGCACATTGAACACAATATTTCACCAGCTAATTTAAAACAACCACTGAGGCACTAAGGGCACTAAGGGGCACTAAGAAAGCAGGAAATCCTCAGTGTTTCTAAGTGGACTTGGTGCATCAACGTTTACGGGGCTCTCCATTTTGCTTTTTTCTAAAACAGAATTCGCGGTTTACATATTCCTGGCCACTGCTTTAAGCCTGGTAATGATATTCAGTGAAATGGAAATGCTACTGATATGAAAAGCAACAGGAAAAACCGGAAACCTGAAAATAGGCTTGATTTACAACATCATTTTTGTTATATTTGGGAAAAATAGAATACAATTATGCCAACAAACAGGCAGTAAAGGATGGAACATACGGTGAATTAAAGAAAGCCAATAAGTATAATTGTAAGTGTATCATTCAAAAAGTATGTCAAAATGATAACTATAATTATACCCGCACTGAATGAGGAAGAGCATATCGGATATGTTATTGAATATGCTTTATCCCAGCGTTTCGTCAGCGAAGTGATAGTAGTTGATGATAAATCCACAGACAATACCGCATCCATTGCCGTTGAAAATGGGGCAAAAGTTATTACAAGCGCTATGAAAGGCAAGGGCAGTTCCATGAAAGATGGCATCATGACTGCATCAAACGACATTGTCTGCTTTTTAGATGGGGACATTGAGCCATACCCGCAGGATACAATAAGGTTGCTGACAGAACCTGTAATCAAAGGGAATGCTGATTTTGTTAAATCGACCTTTGGAAGAAATGCTGGCAGGGTGACAGAACTTGTTGCAAAACCTTTATTAAGTTTACTCTTTCCTGACCTTCTAAAATTCAGCCAGCCATTAAGCGGAATGATAGCAGGCAGAAAATCAATCTTGCAATCGGTGGAGTTTTTTGATGACTATGGAGTGGATATCGGGATACTGATAGATATGCACCTCATGAAGGCCAGTTGCAAGGAAGTGGAGATCGGCTACCTTGAGAATAAGAGTAAACCCTGGCAAGCCCTTGGTAATATGAGCAGGGAGGTAGCTCATGCTATTATCCGGAAAGCTGCTGAAACGCAGAGTGCAATGCTCAAATTATATCCTGATTTAATTTTGAAGGAGATTCGCCCGCAACTTGAATTAAACCTTGAAATCAGGTCAGATAATGAGAGGAAGCTGATTTTATTCGATATGGATAATACACTTTTAGAGGGCAGATATATCGATTTTTGTGCCACGGCATTCGGGTTTAAGGATGAACTTGCCCATTTGCGGTCATTTGAACATGATTCTGTTATCCTTACTAAACGGATTGCAAATTTTCTAATTGGGAAACCAATCCATGACCTTCTCTTGTTGGCAGATAAAATGCCGATTGTAAAGGGGACCAAAGAAATTATCAGCGAGCTTAAAGCAAGAGGTTACCTGGTTGGCATCATTTCCGACAGTTATGATTGCGTTACTAACATCATTAAGGAAAAGCTTTCAATGGATTTTGCCCTGTCGAATGAACTTGAATTTTCGAAAAGCATATGTACCGGAGAGGTCAAGATCCCTTCCTTCTTTTTCAAGGATGTGGCAAGCTGGTGCAGGCATAATGTTTGTAAATCCCATGCCCTTCAAAAAGTGTTACAAAAGTTTGAAATTAAAAATGAAAACACAATCGTTGTGGGTGATAGCCTGAATGATCTTTGCATGATCAAAAATGCAGGCCAGGGTGTAGCCTTTAATTCAAGCGACCTGCTGGTAAAAACTCACGCCGACATAGTCATTAAAAAGCCTTCATTTATTGAGCTTTTAAGTTTAACCCGATAGTTTGTCTCTTCTGTTTCACCACTAAGGCACTTAGGACACTAAGAGGCACTAAGAAAGCAGGAAATCCTCAGTGTTTCTCAGTGATCTTAGTGCCTTAGTGGTTTAATTTTCATATGCAAAACCGCTTAGAAAAGCTCGGGCTAAAATAGGAATTTGGAATTTGGAATTTATAAAAAGTTATCTTTGCACCACATTGTTAATTCTTTAACATTATATAAAACCTTTAAAACTATACGGTTATGTACGGAAAAATGCAAGATTGGCTGACGAATGAACTGAAAAGTATCGAAGAAGCCGGTTTGTTTAAAAAAGAACGCATTATCACTTCTCCCCAGGGAGCTGAAATTTCGGTGAATACGGGCCAGGAAGTGCTGAATTTCTGCGCCAACAATTACCTTGGCTTATCCAACCACCCAAAGCTGGTGAAGGCAGCTAAAGAAACCCTTGATTCCCATGGTTTCGGGATGTCGTCCGTCCGCTTTATCTGCGGAACCCAGGATATGCATAAAGTGCTCGAGCAAAAGATCGCCGACTATTTCGGAACTGAAGACACTATTCTCTACGCAGCCTGCTTTGATGCCAATGGCGGTGTTTTCGAACCCCTTTTCGGCGAAGAGGATGCTATTATCTCCGACTCACTGAACCACGCTTCCATTATCGATGGCGTGCGTCTCTGCAAGGCCCAGCGCTTCCGTTACAACAATGCCGACATGGCCGACCTGGAAGAAAAACTGATCGAAGCTTCAAAGACATCAAGGTTCAAGATTATCGTCACCGACGGTGTATTCTCCATGGATGGCAACGTAGCCCCGATGGATAAAATCAATGAGCTGGCAAAGAAATACGATGCCCTGATCATGGTTGACGAATGTCATTCTGCAGGTGTTGTTGGTAAAACCGGTCGTGGTGTTACCGAATTATTCAATATCCGCGGT
The DNA here is from genome assembly GCA_964371595.1 of uncultured Bacteroidales bacterium. GTDB lineage: Bacteria > Bacteroidota > Bacteroidia > Bacteroidales > JAGOPY01 > JAGOPY01. Next base: position 26,310 of record CAYJNJ010000019.1, read on the forward strand.
GAGGTCGACATTATCACCGGGACCCTCGGAAAAGCCTTTGGCGGCGGTATCGGCGGGTTTACCACCGGACGCAAAGAAATTATCGCATTGCTCAGGCAGCGCTCACGTCCTTACCTGTTTTCCAATTCACTCATCCCGGCGGCAGTTGGCGCAGGTATTGCCATGTTCGACATGATGGCCGAAACCAATGAGCTCCAGGATAAGCTGCACGCTAACACCGACTATTTCCTTGGAAAAATGAAAGCGGCGGGCTTTGACATCAAGCCGACCAAATCAGCCATTTGCGCCGTCATGCTTTACGATGCAAAGCTTTCACAGGTTATGGCCGAGAAGCTCCTTGCAGAAGGAATATACGTGATCGGGTTCTACTACCCGGTGGTTGCCAAAGGCCTGGCCCGCATCCGCGTCCAGATCTCGGCAGGTCATGAAAGGGCACATCTTGACAAATGCATCAATGCGTTCATCAAGGTTGGCAAAGAGCTGGAAGTGATTAAATAAGTCGTTAGTCACTAGTCATTTGTAGATTTTGATATATTTAGACCTGGCAGGGTTTCGGACGCTGCCAGGTTTTTTTTATTTTGTGCGATTCTTAGAACTCAACCCTGTAATTCATTACAGGCACCAGTCCTACCATGTAAGTCTTTTCCATTTCATTCTTTTCTGCATTGAATTGCTCGTCCCAAATATTCGACCGGTTGGTCAGGTTCTGGATATCCAGCGAAAGGACCCATGACCAGTTGGGTTTGTTCTTCCGGTAACTTATGCCCACATCCACCCTGAAATAATCGGGAACCTTGTATTCGAAGGCCAGGTCGTAATTGCGAACCTCGGAATGCTGCTGCTGCGAGGCCTCCAGGTCAACTGGAACGGTTCGATAGCCACCGCGCCAGATCGTTCGCAGATTAGCACCGATGATATTCTGTTTTTCTCTGCCTACCCTAAATTCTTTACCTCCGGCAACATTGAAGATATACTTGCTGTTGAAGAATGTATTGCGTTCAATACCATCGGGCATAGTGTATTTCGATTCAAAGAACGAAACAGTGGTAAGCAGGTACCAGTTGTTTGAAAAGAACTTTTCCAGAGTTACTTCTAATCCGTAATTGCGTCCGGTGCCTTCATTCACAAGCTTTTCATTGGTGAAGCCACTACTGAAATTCAGGGAAGATTTAATATGGGTTGTATCGCCCGGCACCACAGGAACATCATATATATACTGGTAATACAATTCGGTTTTCAGCATGAAATCATGGGCAAAACTCCAGCTATAACCCATGACAGCATGAGCTGCCTTAGTGAGCCTGAGATCCTTGTTGGGATTAATGACCATTCCATTTTCCAGGGTCTGATCGGCCAGGTAAATTGAAATCGCTTCAACCCTGCTGTGAAGACCGGCTCCAAAATTCAGCGTATGCTTGCAATTAATCCTCCATTTCATTCCAAAGCGCGGTTCGACGGCAAAATCATCATTCAGGGCAAGGTAAGTGTAATGCAGGCCTGTATTCAAATCGACCCTGTCGTTGATCCTGTATTGCCATTGAACGAAGGATTCGGCCATGCCGGTCCTCCCGTCATTCTCAATCTTTGTTTCCAGGATATGCGTTTCTTCATTCAAATCCAGCGCCTTCAGGTTGAAGCTTTTATCCTGGTATGCCGCCCCGATCCGCAGCACATGCCTGGCATTGAACTTATGGTTGACGTAAGAATTGATAATGAATGTGTTGTAAATGAAATCTTCACTTTTCAGAAGTGTCTTGACATAATCATAATTCAGTGAATCTTCCGTCACATTGTTTTTTGTATAGGAATAGCTGGCGACCGTTTTAATGTATGTTTTTGAATCATTGAACAGATAATTATGGGTGATACCGGCAATGCCGATGGTGTGCTTTTCGTTGTCTTCGAAGGCATCATCCAGATAAATCCATTCAGAAGTATCCTGTACTGCATATTCACCGGCTGCACTGATCCCGCCGAGGCCCCAGATTGAAAAGCGGCCCATTTTTTTCGTCGGGAGAAAAAACTTGAAGGAAAGGTCCTGCCATTCAGGAGCAACTTCACCGTCCTGGGTGCTGATGATGCGTGCTTCACTAAGGAAATTCAGCGTAGAGTACCTGTAGTTCACCAGGTACGAAGCCTGGGAACCTTTTTTGAACGGGCCTTCAAGAGCTGCCTGGGCACCCATGAATCCAAGCTGCAGGGCATATTCCCTTCTTTCTGCGTTCCCGTTCCGCAGGCTCAGGTCAAAGATCCCCGACAGGGCATTGCCGTATTCCGCGGCAAAAGCGCCGGTGTAGAAGTCGGAATTTGCCATTACCTGTGTGCTCAGGGCACAGACCCCTCCCCCCGAGCCGCCTTCGCCGTTGCTGAAATGGTTAGGATTGGGAATTTCTATCCCTTCCATGCGCCAGAGCATGCCCCTTGGAGAATTGCCCCGGATGACCAGCTCGTTGTTCTCATCATCGGCAGAACAGACCCCGGCATAGGATTGCGCAGTCCTTCCCGGGTCATTGATGCCGGCTGCAATGCGTGAGGTTTCTTCCACGGAAATCTGTGTGGCACTGACGGTTACCATTTGGTTCAACGCAGCGCTGGGATCTGACTTGGCGACTACCGTGCATTCGGCCAGTGTGGTCACGGATTCTTTCATCTCTATGTTCAACATGACTTCCCGGCCCGTGCTGACCAGGACTTCCGATAACCGGATATTTTCGTATCCCATATAGGAGACTTCGAGACTCTGGCGGCCTACCGGAACCTTTTCCAGCCTGAAATGGCCGTCCATGTCGCTAATAGTGCCGAGAAGCGGATCAGAACCTACCAGGATAACACTTGCCCCGGGCAGAGGTATCTTGCTATCCGTATCGACAATTTTACCTTTAATTGTTTGCGTGTAATCCTGCGCAAAAAGGGTGATGCTTATAAACAGCATCGTGATCATTAATGTAGTTTTTGTTTTCATGGTTTTTATTTTTAAAGTTGTTTTGCATTCATGAATTGATGAAGCAAAATTGCAACAGCGGGAAGGCAGAAATCGACCGAATAAAAAAAGTCGAACCATTTTGTTTGAAAAAATTAGTTCGACTTTTCCGGGAAAATCGTTCGACTATTCTCTAAGCTACTGATAATAAATATTTTCGACGATATTCGGTAGGGGTCAGGTTGGTATATCTTTTAAAAGCTGTATTAAAGGAAGATTTTGAATTAAAGCCTACATCATAAAGAATTTCAAGAACGGTAAGATCATGTTTACGTGGATCTTTCAGGATTTCCATTGCTTTCCTGATCCTGAAACCGTTCACGAAATCAAAAAAGTGCTGGTTCAGGTCATGGTTGATAAGTAAAGAAAGGTCCTTTGCAGGCATATCGATTTGTTTTGACAGGTCATAAATGCTAAGGGAGGGATCGAGATACGGTTCTGATTCAGCCATATATGAATTCAGAACAGCCACTTTTTTATCAATTTGCGGATCCATTCGGATAATCTCCGCTGTCACCCCTTTGCGCCCTTCTTTGACCATCTGACTCACCAGTTGAAGCTTCGAATCGATCCCCCTGAACAATTCCGGGGTGCGCATAGCGCGAAAAACCATCCAGCATATATAGCCCAGGAGTATGAGAGACATTAATAACAAAGAATAGCGATATGCCAGATCGATCTCCATAAACATAAAGAGGTTTTTAAGCGAAGCCAGGAAGGCTTCAACAGCATATATTAAGATCAACTGAAACAACCATTTATAATTGAATAAACTTGCGTTGGAAAAATTTTCAAGCAGCACCCTCCTGTATTTATTTACAGTGGCAAAACAAACTATTAGGTAAACGAACAATTGAACATGTAATAAAATGAAGGAAATTTCAACTTCAAAAGGTGGGGTTGATACCATATTCTGACCAAGGAATTTCATCTGGTCATCAAAATCCACCAAATAAAATCGTGGTATCAGTAGTATGTTTAACAGAATAAAAGGTGTTGCATGCCATAAATGCGTCCACTTTAACTTAAAATCCGAATAGATAACCGACAGGATATATAAATAAAGCAGGGGTATTTGAAAAAATATAGTCATGCTGATGAAAACGGCCAAGGCAGGGAATGAAGGGCTGATAAATGTTCTGATGATGACAGCGTCAGCATCCTGTGCGCCTATAATAAGAAAGAGGGCAAGCAGCAAGTTGCTCTTATTATTTGCTAACGAGGTAGAAAACAGAAAAATGGCAAGCAGCAGTGAGACAAATACTATAAAAAGTGAAATAATCTCATTCAGACCAAGTTCCATAATCCGCGGAAAATTAGTAAGATGAACAGGTACAAAAGTAAGAAATCTATTCAGGAATTTTATATCAGGCCGGTAATAACTTCCGGACAAGCACGGTTTTTCATTCTCGGAAGAGGTTTAATTTTGTATAACAGACCTTCAAATTAAATCAAGCCAGAATTAAATTGTTCTTTATGCAGATTCATCCGGCATCTCCGAAATACAGTGGCCTGACGGAAGCAGAAGCAAGTGAAATGATCCGTAACGAAGGATACAACGAACTTCCGTCATCAAAGCCTAAAAATATTTTTACCATTGCATTAGGGATCATTAAAGAACCCATGTTTCTGCTATTGGTGGCCTGTGGCACATTATACCTTTTCCTTGGCGATATCCAGGAGGGTATCATGCTGCTAAGCTTTGTGTTTGTTGTGATGGGGATTGAATTTTACCAGGAGAAGAAAACAGAAAAGGCGCTGGATGCCCTCAAGGACCTTGCCAGCCCCCGGGCGCTTGTTATCCGTGACGGCCAGGAAAAACGCATTGCCGGCAGGGAAGTAGCGACAGGCGACATCGTAGTTCTCCAGGAAGGCGACAGGGTGCCGGCCGACGCAGCCGTACTGCTTGCAGTTAACCTGATGGTCGATGAATCGTTGCTGACAGGGGAATCTGTCCCGGTAAGGAAGTCGGAGTGGAAAGAGACTGATCAAAGCAGGCAGCCCGGAGGGGATGACCTTCCGTTCATATATTCCGGTTCGATGGTAGTCCAGGGCAATGGCATTGCAAAGGTGCTGGCTACAGGGAAGAATACTGAGATCGGGCGCATCGGCAAAGCGCTTGAGGACGTCAGGGAAGAGCCCACGAAGTTGAAGAAGGAGATGGGAAGGCTGGTAATAAAGCTGGCCATCATCGGCATTATACTGTGTATTCTTGTGGTCGTAGTTTATTTCATGACAAGGGACGATCTGCTCAAAGGGTTCCTGGCAGGTCTTACACTGGCAATGGCCATGCTCCCGGAAGAATTCCCGGTGGTGCTCACCATATTCTTAGCCCTTGGTGCCTGGCGCATGTCGAAAAAGAACGTGCTGACCCGAAAACCCGCGGCGGTAGAAACCCTCGGTTCTGCAACTGTCTTGTGCACCGACAAAACCGGGACCCTGACCGAGAATAAAATGACCGTAACTGAACTCTTTAACGGGAAGGGATTCCTGGATCTTTCAAAAGACAAGGAATTTCCGCATGAATTCCATGAAATCATCGAGTTCGGGATACTTTCCAGCCAGGCCAACCCATTCGATCCGATGGAAAAGGCCATTAATTCCATCGGGAAAAATTACCTGGCCGGTTCAGAACATGAACATTCCGATTGGGAGATGATGAAGGAATACCCTCTCTCTCGTGAAATGCTGGCCATGTCGAGGGTTTTTAAGAAGAAAGGGGGAAATGACTACACCATTGCATCGAAAGGCGCACCCGAAGCTATATTCGATTTATGCCACCTTCCGAAAGATAAAATCAGCCAGCTTTCACAAGCTATTGAAAAATTAGCCGGAAAAGGGTTAAGGGTACTTGGCGTGGCTAAATCGTCGATAAGCAAGGATAATTTCCCGAAAACACAGCATGATTTCAATTTTGAGTTTGTCGGCCTGATCGGCTTGTCGGACCCGGTCAGGGAACATGTCGATGTTGCCGTGAGCGAGTGTTATAAAGCAGGTATCAGGGTGATCATGATAACTGGCGATTACCCCGTTACCGCTAAAAACATCGGAAAGGAAATCGGCCTGATGAACTACGAATCCTGCATAACAGGGCAGGAGCTGAGCGAGATGAGTGAAGAAGAATTATGCGAAAAGATAAGGAAGATCAACATTTTTGCCAGGGTCATCCCCGATCAGAAACTGAAAATCGTCAACGCGCTGAAAAAGAACGGGGAGATTGTTGCCATGACCGGTGACGGGGTAAACGATGCCCCGGCACTGAAAGCCGCGAATATTGGCATCGCGATGGGTGAGAAGGGGACGGATGTTGCCCGCGAGGCCTCTTCGCTGGTGCTCATGGACGATAATTTCTCTTCCATTGTTGGCGCCGTGAGGATGGGCCGAAGGATTTTCGATAACCTGCAGAAAGCACTCGGCTATATTTTTGCCATTCACGTCCCTATTGCAGGACTGTCGCTGATCCCGGTCTTTTTTGCTGACCTTCCCCTGCTTTTATGGCCGGTACACATTGTATTCCTGGAATTGATCATCGATCCGGCCTGTTCCATCATTTTTGAAGCGGAAATTGAAGAAAAAAATATAATGAACAGGCCCCCGAAGAAGATTGATGAGCCTTTCTTCAACGGGAAAAAGATCCTTTTGAGCTGTTTGCAGGGATGTGCCGTCCTGGCTATAGTCCTGGCGGTATATTTTATCTATCTGAATAACGGCTACAGCGAAGGATCGGTAAGGGCTATGGCGTTCCTGACGCTAATTGTTTCCAATATTGCCATCATCATGTCGAACCGTTCATGGACAAGGAATATCTTCCAGATACTTATTACACCCAATAAATCGGTTAAGTATATTGTCGGCGGGGCCATTGTGTTCCTGGTCCTTGTCTTGAAAATCCCTTTCCTGATGGATTTATTTCAGTTCGAAAAAATAAGCCTGGGAAATGCACTGGTCTGCAGTGTTGCCGGCTTGTTGAGTATAACCTGGTTTGAGACTTATAAATTGGTGAGGCGCTGACAGGAAATATTCTTTCCGCTTATTTGTAATTCCTCCCGGAACGTTATAAATTTATGGCGATTAAAGGGATAGGCACAACCTGCGATCTGCTGAATCGTTTATTAGAGGATGAATGCAATGGTTTTTTGCCTGTCATTTATAATGAAATGAATGTGATGAGTTTTACAAATTCATTAGGCATAATTATCCCAAAATGTGAGAAGGCGTTTTGGGATAAACAATAAAATTCTTTAACTAAAATAATAAAGCAATGAGAAGCGAAGGAAATTATAAAAAAGCAAATTATATTTCAAATTTTATAATCTTATTAATCGGGGCATTGATAGGATTTTTAAGTGCTTATTTTTCTGAAAAGGGTAAAAATATAGCAACCAAAGAAGATATTGAGAATATTACAACTAAGATTGAAGGAATCAAATCTCAATTTGCTTATAATCAAATGATAGAAACAGAAAAGAGAAAACTTAAATATGAAGCCTTGCTTGAAGCACTTAAAATGGTTGATGCTTTTTATTCGCATATTCTTACTGAAAATGAATCTAGCTACCCAACAAAGCAATATGCAACTATTGAAGAGGTCAGAGAATGCCATAATAAATTGATCCTTTCTATAGATAATCCCGAGATTATTAAAATGTTTCTTGAGATTATGTTTCCAAAGAAAAACGCTACTGAGCCACCAACTGATAGATTAAACAGTTTTAGAAATTTAATACGTAAAGAACTGGGATATGGTTTAGATCTTAATCTTGATAGAGATATAGCATGGTTCAAAACAATTGGATTTGAAAAAAAATAACAAGGACCCCTAAACGCGGTTAATAAAATTAGGGTTATTGATAAAATTATTTAGGTGAAATGTAAAGGCAACTCCTAAATCCAGCACTCGTCATAATGGTGAACCTTTATTGCACAATGTCATTTATAAAATCGTAGCTATAATAAATCGAAACTAATTGCATATTATGAAATGGTTAGAAATTTGTCTTGGCATATCGATCTTAATTACAATGGCATTAAGTATCTTACTTTTTCCAAGATTCCAATTTTTGTTCATACTATCGGTAGGAATCACGGCAAATATTTATTTTCTTCTCAGCTTTGCTTTGTTTAATAACGTTCAGATTAATAGAATTTTTATTGGAGGATTTCTCCAGGGATTAAGTCAATTAAGATTAATTGGAGCAATTCTTACGGGATTTGTATTATCTATTGTTTGTGTTGGAATTATATTTAAATTTCAGTCATATCCACAACCAAATTTCATTCTTAGCGTTGGAATCATTGGTCTTTTTATTTCGCTCATAGTCAGCATTATCAAGTTTAAAAAAACTAATTCATCATTTTATAAAAACGTAGTCATCAGGATTGCATTATATAGCATTTTAGGGTTAACGTTGCTTATCATCCCAAGAGAAAAAATGATTGAAATTAAATACCGGAAATATCCCGGCTATATTGAAGCTGTTAAAAAATCAATGGCAGATCCCGACAATAAGGATTTATGGAAGAAAGCTGAAGAAGAAAAACAGAAGATCTATAATAATAAGTAAGGTACAAAATTCCAGGTATTTAAATTTGAAATAGCGCCATAAAGAACAAACACCATTCATCCAACCTGCAGATCCCTCCTTCGTACCAATGAAAAGAAGATATTCTCTGATCTACATCACTTAGCCACGTATCGATTGTCATTTAAGGCATTAGATAGCTATAGTTGAATTCCGGAGGAATTCCATGTTTATAGCAGAGGAGATTGCCATAAAATAATATTTTCCCCTCCCACGGTAATCCCATTTTCATCTGAAAAATTCAAATCATCGCGGGAGGGGAAAACGATGGCTTTATTCCGCCTTTTCTACCAATATGGAACTTCTCCGAAGTTCTTTCCCTCTCCTTAACCTTCTCTTAATATACCCCTCTCATTCGATAACGATTATTTAATGATTGCCAAATATACGGGTAATCTGCCGGGCCGACTTTTGCAAAAAATTAAATTGTAATAATCATGAAAAAGATCCTTATTTATTTTGCAGTAGCCTCACTGGCAATTTTTTCCTCCTGCCAGAAGGATGAAACCAACAAAGTCCCGGCAGTAAATGCCCCTTCCAATGCAACCGTTCAAATCGTTACTTCGGTTGATTTAACCTTTGATTTTACCTCAGAAGCCGGTTTTAAATCCTCTAATGTATCTGCAACCAATGGAACAGTCGCAGTAAAGACTAACGGCACCACCGGTTCTTCCTCAGGCAGCATAGTCGTTACCTATACGGCCGGTTCGGCAGTCGGTGCCGGTTCAGTGGTTCTCACCATTACCGATAACGACGACCAGGCCGGTTCTGCTACCGCCGTTATTAATGTAGTTGAAGAAGAATTGGTCATTTCCGTTTCTGAGAACATCTCGGCAAACACAACCTGGGTAACCGGAAAGGTGTACACCCTCGAAAGCCGCATTGCCGTTTTGTCCGGTGTTACCCTGACGATCGAACCGGGCGTAATCATCAAAGGTCAGGCAGGTACCGGTGCCAATGCCACGGCCCTCATTATCGCGCGTGGTGCGAAACTGATGGCTGAAGGCACCGCCGGTTCCCCGATTATCTTTACTTCAGTAGCCGACGAAATTATGCCCGGCGAAATTGCCAGCCCGAACCTCGACCCGGTACTTAACGGACTCTGGGGTGGCCTGCTTATCCTTGGAAATGCCCCGATTTCAGCCGACGCAGCTTCCATGCAGATAGAAGGAATCCCCCCTTCTGACCAGAATGGCCTCTATGGTGGTGATAATGCTACCGATAATTCTGGTGTGATCAAATATGTTTCGATCCGCCACGGCGGCGCCAACATCGGCGAAGGCAATGAGATCAACGGCCTTACACTCGGTGGTGTAGGTTCAGGTACAGTTATCGAAAATATCGAGATCGTAGCTAACCAGGATGATGGAATAGAGTGGTTTGGCGGTACGGTTTCTGTTAAAAATGCGATCATCTGGAATACCGGTGATGATGCAGTTGATACTGACCAGTCATGGGCCGGTACACTAGATAATTTTATCGTGGTAAATCCCGGTGACGAATGTTTCGAACTCGACGGCCCGGAAGGACCCATGTCGGCAGGCCATAGCATCATGAACGGCTCGGTCTGGGCCGGTGATGCAGAAGGCCTTGTTGATCTCGACGACAACTCCATCGCTACCCTGACAGGCATTTACTTCTTCGGTGTCTCTGAAGGACAGGATTTCGACCTTAACCCGACGAACCTTGTGGCCTCAGGTTTACAGGCTACTTTACCGGATGGCGCTGTTGTAACCGACTATTTTAAATCCGGCAGCGATGCTTTCGTAACGATAGTTGCTGAAGGAGCCAATACGGTCGGAGCTGATGTAACTAAATTCCAGACCTGGTCATGGGCATCTGTTTCAGGAGCCCTGGATAATTTTTAAGCTCAGGATATCTCAAAAGGCTTTCAATTAACCACAAAGGCGCACGAAGGACGTCACAAAGGGACACAAAGGATTTGATCAACAGACAACTCACTTTGTGCGCCTTCGCGAAATCCTTTGTGTTCCTTTGTGGTTAATTTAATTAGATATCTATAAAGGTTTTAATATAGAATATTGCAGAATTAATTCAGATGCGTTCATTCGGTTTATTTCTTTTTCTGTTTCTGACAACACCTATCTTATTCTCCCAGCAAGGGACGATCAGGGGCACTGTTTTCGATGACGCCACCGGGGAATACCTGCCGGGCGTCACGATCTTCCTGGAAGGGACCACGCTGGGCACCCTGACAGACCTCGACGGAGAATTCAACCTTAGCGTGGCGCCAGGGACCTATACATTAAGAGTTTCTTTTATATCCTTTGAAACCCTTATCATTAATGATCTGCAGGTGCAAGCCGGTGAAGTTTCACTCTTCGATAACCTTCGGCTGAAGGAAACCACCTTCGAGCTTACCGAAGTGGTGATCACGGCGCAGGAAGTCAGGAATACGGAAAATTCGCTGCTTACCATTAAAAGGAAATCTGCCAATGTCATTGATGGGATTTCCGCCTCCAGTTTTAAAAAGATCGGGGATTCAGATGCGGCGGCTTCAATAAAAAGGGTTACCGGGGTATCGGTTGAAGGCGGGAAGTACGTTTATGTGCGTGGACTGGGTGATCGCTATACAAAAACGGTACTGAACGGAGTCGATATCCCCGGGCTTGATCCCGACCGGAATTCGATACAGATGGATATCTTTCCTACCAATATAATCGATAACATTATCGTTCACAAATCATTCTCAGCCGATTTACCGGCCGATTTTACCGGCGGGGTGATCGATATCGCTTTAAAAGATTTTCCAGAGGAAAAGAAAGGGAATGTCACCGTGGGTGTTGGCTATAATTCCAATTATCATTTCAATCCGGATTACCTGACCTATGAGGGTGGTAAGACCGACTGGCTTGGATATGATGACGGAACCCGAGCAATCCCGGCTACTGAAAATATCCCTGAATTTGCCGATGCCATTGATCCGGATGATGTGGCAGCAGGGACCCGGTACAAAGAGATTTTAACCAGTTTTAATCCCACCCTGGCAGCCGAAAAGCGGACCAGCTTCATAGATTATTCACTCGGCGCTTCGTATGGTAATCAGCACCCGGGTAAAAAATTGACAATCGGATATAATTTCTCCCTCTCATATAAAAGTAATACCGAGTATTATAAAGATGCCGAATATGGCCGTTATGGATTACTCGATTCCAGTATTTATGAAATGGATGTGCGCGAGTACCAAAAAGGAAATTATGGTGTAAACAGTGTCCTGTGGAGCGGTTTGGCTGGATTTGCCATAAAAACAACATCTTCAAAGTACCGGATTAATATTGTGCACCTGCAAAATGGCGAATCCAAAGCCGGTATTTTCGACTATTCAGGCTCCGACCAGGGGAGCATTTTTTCAGGCTTCCAACACAACCTGGAATATAGCCAGCGTTCAATGACCAACCTGCTAATAAACGGCAAGCATATGTTTGCCGAATCCAACTGGGACATAGAATGGAAACTGTCACCAACCCTTTCAAAAATGTATGATCCGGATATCCGTTTTACGCGTTATGAAGTAGATAACGGGAAATATATCATTGGGACAGAGTCCGGGTTTCCTGAACGCATCTGGCGTGACCTTGAAGAAGTTAACTTTGCCGGATTGATGAATATCGCCAGGGAATTTAAACTCTGGCATCGTGATTCGAAACTGATGTTTGGCGGTGCATACACTTTCAAGGAGCGTGACTTTATTATCCGCAATTATGCAATTAATATCCGAAGTATTCCCCTGACCGGTGATCCCAATGAAATTTTCCTTTCTGAAAATCTCTGGCCCTATGAAGGGAACCTGAATTACGGGACTACCTATGAAGCACCATTTTATCCGAACAATGCTAACCAGTTCAACTCCAGCGTTAACAATATGGCGGGTTATGTGTCAGCAGAATTAAGTCCTTTGAGCAGACTAAAAGCAATCATCGGTGTTCGTGTCGAAAATTTTGTTCAGCGGTATACCGGCCAGAACCAGCAAGTCAACATTGTACTGGATAACGACAAAGTGCTTGACAATACGGATTTTTTCCCTTCATTGAGCCTTATTTATACGCTTTCCGAAGAGCAGAACCTGCGTTTTGTTTATGCTAAAACCATTGCCCGTCCATCTTTCAAGGAATTGTCATATGCCGAGATCTATGATCCGGTAAGCGGTCGGACATTCATCGGCGGACTGTTCCGTGATGCCGATGACGAACAGGGGATCGAATACTGGAATGGTAACCTGGTTACAACAGATATTCATAACTTTGATCTACGCTGGGAGATGTTTAAACCTGATGGCCAGATGCTGTCGGTCAGCGGTTTTTACAAGATGTTCAATAATCCCATTGAAATTGTGCAGTACGCCACCCAGGCCGGGGCTTTCCAACCGCGTAACGTGGGCGACGGGCAGGTGTTTGGTGCTGAGCTCGAGTTCAGGTTCAGCTTCTCGACCTTCAGCGAAGCCTTCAGAAACATGTCTATTTCCTCCAACCTGACCTACACAAAATCACTGATTAAAATGAGCAACACCGAATACCAGTCGAGGATCGACAATGCGCGTGTTGGTGAAACCATCGACGAATACCGCGACATGGCAGGACAGGCGCCTTATATCATCAATGTCGGGATCTCTTACAACGGCGGCGTTAAAGGTTTCTGGAACGGTTTCGAGGCCGGGCTTTACTATAATGTCCAGGGGCAGACGCTGCAGTACGTGGGCATGGTTGACCGGCCCGACATCTATTCCAAACCGTTCCACAGTTTGAATTTCAACAGCAATAAAAGCCTGGGGAAAGACAAGAGGATTCAGATCGGTTTTAAGATTGAAAATCTGCTCAATTCCACGAAGGAATCGGTATTTAAATCTTACGAAGCGGATGACCAGTATTTTACACGCCTTTACCAGGGGGTTACTTTTCAGGCCAAGCTGAGCTATTCACTTTTCTAATCCCAAAGCAAAAACTTAATATTCCGTCCCTAAAAAATATTGTACATTCGCCTTGCCGGGATAAAGGCCAAATTATTTATAAAGGAAATAAACTCTAATATATCATGCTAAGAACAATAACCATAACCATTTTCATCATGATGTTCATCTCCGGCTTCGGACAGGTTCGGCAGGGAACGGACGGATTATACTACGATGACCAGGGAAAGGCATTCACAGGCACCTGCTATGAATACTTTGCCGATTCGGTGATCCATGCAGCCATTGAAGTTAAGGACGGAATACCGGATGGTTTTACGAGGATCTATTTTGAAAATGGCATGCAGGAGGAGGTCAGATCGTTTCAGAAAGGGATGAAGCATGGTAAATGGGAAAAATGGAACCCGCAAAACGTTAAAATTGCCGAAGCGGGTTATCATGAAGACGTGAAAGATGGGAAATGGTACGTCTGGGATGATAACGGGACGCTGCGTTATGACATGGCCTACGACAAAGGAAAGAAAACCGGGACCTGGCTGATGTATGATGAACAGGGGGAAATAACCGGTGAGAAGAAATACTGAAGTATTTTCTTTACGATTTGTTCACAATAACCTAATCCTGGCTTAACAGTAGCTTAACATTCGGGCTATATTTTTGCAACATCAAATAAAAATATTCACCGATGAAAAAAATAACCCTGATCTTAACTGCAGTTTTATTCTCTGCATTGATAAATACAAGCTTCGCCGGCAATGAAGGCGGGGGAGCTGCCAAAACCGTTTCCATTTCAGGCACTGTGGTTGATAAAACCAGCCAGGAAGCCATTGCGGGGGCTTTAATTAAGTTAGAAGGCACTGAAATAGAGGTTTACACTGACCTTGACGGCAAATTTGCCATCAGCGATATTGTTCCGGATACTTACACAATCAAGTGTTCGATGATTTCTTACAACGACGGGAAAGAAGAAATCGAGATCGAAGAAACCACGAAAGGCTTCGAGATCGAGCTTCAGAACTGCTCAACCGGCTCTGCTGCGCGATAATTATATTCTCCTTCTTATTTTTGTTAAGTTTAGATCCTGACAGGTCTTCCTCCGTTGGACCCTGTCAGGTCTTTTTTTAGTTTAAACCTGACAGCGCCCGCCTCAGGCGGGGGACCTGACAGCGTTTAAAACCTGCCGGCAACCCGAATAGCGGAATCCCGCAAAAAATATTATCCCCGCTTTATATGCATTACCGCCGGAATCGTTCTAAATTTATGGCGATAAAGCGGATAGGCACAACCTGCGATTTGCTGACTTATTTGATCAGGCAGAGGGATCTATTGGTTTTTGCCTGTTATTATAAAGGAAGTAAATGCTATTTGTTTTGTGCAACCGATATATATATCATTATGAGACGACTCTTAACGACAATATTTATTCTAACTTTCGGATTTGCTTCAGGACAAGACTTTTCATACCCCAATATTAACAAACAGGGACAGGACATTCATAGCTTCATACCGAATGGTTGGAAACTTCTAGACTTAACACAAGGCGACTTGAATAAAGATAATCATGATGACGCGGCTTTAATTATACAGCACAAAGACAGTGTTTCCGTAATCAAAAAAGAACTTGAGTTTAGTAACATAGTTATAACACAACCGAGAATTTTAATAATTCTCTTTTACAACCCGACAACAAATCAATATCAGTTAGCAGAAAAAAGTAATAGTTTCATACTTAACCATGACAATCCCAATACTGAAGACCCTTACCAAGACATTTCAATTAACAAAGGTGTTCTAAAAATTGACTTTCATATTTTCATGAACATGGGTGGTTGGGTGATGTCAAATAACACTTATAGATTTCGTTTCCAAGACAATGACTTTGCTCTAATTGGAGCAGCCTATTATTATGTCAATCGTCGTTCAGGAGAAACAGAGAATCGTTGCTATAACTTCGTGACAAATAAAGTAAAAGCGTCTACCGGGACAATTGAAAGCGACAAACAAAAAACTTCAAAGCGGACACTTAATATTAAAGAAATCAAAACATTAAAAACATTTCTTCAACCCTTTACTTGGGAAGTTGAAAAGGACTATTACATATGAAAAAAATCAACACATAATCACACCTTTGGCGCACTGCAAAGCCCGCCCATCGCAAATCTGCAGAACGTTAGTAACTATGCAAATGAGAGCTATAATAATCATAGTGACAATAATATATTTTCAGACGGGTTACTCGCAAAATGAGTATGGGAAACCCATAACGATTATTGGAAGTATTACAAATTGTTATAGTGACAGTCTTATTAAAAGTGATATTCCAATGAAAGTTGATATTATAAATGAATATTTTATTGATATTTATGTTGATGGAATTGTGGTTGAATCAATTTTAGCGAATTCAAATACTAACACAAATCAATTGCTAAAAATAAAAACTGATAAATTCAGACTTACTATAACGCCACTACTATCAAAAACTCAATTTGACACCACAATAAATGTCATAAATGACACGGTTTCAATTATAAAATGCATTGGCGAGATATTTTCGGAGAAGGAAATAGGAGATCCTAAATTAGAAGCAACAAATGACATAAAAAATGGAAATGTTCAGCTCAAATGGTTAGTTGAAAACAGTAATCAAGACCATTCATTAAAAAAAATGAATAAAGTCTCGAGAAAATATAATTTCGAAGTTATTTGCATTGGCCATCATTGGACTTCAGAATCAATACAATATATAAATTCGTATAATTCAGTCGTTTTTTTGTACTTGAATGAAAAATATGGGAAAAAGACTATTGAGAGAGTAGCTAAGAAACTGATGAATAAAGATTAAGAGGACGGTTGCCAATAGATAAGGCTTCGTGTGGCGCAGCCAAACAGGAAGCCTTATCTATTATAAGTAATCTTATCAACTCATTTACAGTTATAAGCAAGTTTAAGATGAAAAAAATTAATTTATTAGCGATTTCAATTACAATCATCCTATTGTTGAATATCTCATGTAAAAACAATTGCAAAAACTTCGAAGATACCAATACCGGGATTTCCAAGATGTTGACAGAACTTAATGAATTTAACACGTTATGCTATAATGGAACTGATACAGCTTGTATTAACACGCATGCAAGATTTACAAGTTTCTTTTCAAAAATAAACTCCAATGATTGTAAAAATTCAACAATATTAAGTTTACCTGCAATAGATTTTACAAAAAACTCAGTATTAGTATTTCACACGACCATTCCTGGTTGTATGTATTTTAAAAGAGAGGTAATTACCGATACAATAAATAATAAAGTAACATATTTTATTGAACCAATCTCTTGTTCTTGCGATTTTATTGCAATGGATATTGAGACTGACCATTACAATATTGCTTTAGTTCCTAAAATCAAGGATGGATACATTCTGGATTTTATATTAAAAGAAGAATAAAAGATTATTTGTAATAAATAAGGCATCGTGTAGCGAAGCCCAACACAAATTAAACCCAAACCACTAATTTGTTAAATGTTCAAAGATAAACCGTCCATGAATATAACCCTCCCCAAACCCCTCCCTTTGAAGGCTTTTCCGCACTAATTTGTCATTTCCGGAGGGAGGGGCTTTTGTTTTATTTTCCTCGTCCTTGCTACCAATATGTCTCTCCGAAGGAGAGAATTTGAACTCTTGTCATTGGTAGCGCAGCGAAGGATCTGGTTGCGATTTGTAATACTAATTCCAAACCTCACTATCATAATGATTATTATCCTGACTTGATGCGCTAACTGTTAGTGCCCTCAAATATTATTTTTTTCTTGACTTCGGAATTAGTATTGTTGTATTTTTGTAATTACATTATAATTACCCAACATGAGAATACCTATTGTTCCTATCGGAAATTCTAAAGGAATCAGATTAAGTAAAACCTTACTTGAAAAATATGATTTTCAAGATGCTGTCGAACTCATACTTGATGATGAGTATTTAATCATCAAACCCATCGTTAATCCCCGTAATAACTGGGACCAGGCCTTTAAGGCAATGCATGACAACAGAGAGGATAAACTTTTAATCGACGATGTTTTTGAAGATGAAAACCCTGAATTATGATGGTTCAACAATATGAAGTATTTATTGTCAATCTGGATCCTACTGTTGGCAGTGAAATAAAAAAAACAAGGCCCTGTGCTATCATTTCACCGGATGAAATGAATAAATATCTTGATACGGTTGTAATTGCACCGATTACTTCTCAATCAAAAAATTATCCCACACGAATAAAGGTTCATCTTGAAGCAAATGAAAATTGGGTTGTTTTGGACCAAATCCGGACTATAGACAAAGTAAGGCTAACTAAAAAGATTGGGAAACTGAATCAAAAGGAGATCAGCTCCATCAAGCACGTCATCAAAGAAACATTTGTCGATTGATTATTTACGGCTAGTATTTTTAAACCTGTCAGCGTCCGCCGCCTGGCGGACCTGACAGCGTTTAAAAAAAGGACCTGACTGCGTTTAAAAATCACCCCTTTTTCAGTGTAAACGAAAACGTCGAGCCGATCTTTCGCGAGCTCCTGACGTTGATGGTCTGCTCATGGGCTTCGATGATATGCTTCACGATGGCGAGCCCGAGCCCTGTTCCGCCTTCAATCCTCGAACGGTGCTTATCGACCCGGTAAAACCTCTCAAAAAGTCGTGGGATATGCTGTTCTTCAATCCCGATCCCGTTATCCGAAACTTCGATCAGGTAGTTTTCATCCATATCATAAAAGCTCACTTTGGTGCGGCCCCCGTCACGGCCATACTTAATCGAATTTTCCAGCAGGTTGACCATTACCTGGCGGATCCGGTCACGGTCGGCATACACCCATACCGGTGTATTTTCATCGCTTCTGATAACAAGGTTAATGTTGGCGGCTTTCGCATTATCCTCAAGAAATTCAAAGATCTCGCGTGTAAGGGAATGTATATCGAAGCGGGTCTTTTCCATATGCACCTCACCTGATTCAAGGCTGGAGATGATATCCAGGTCATTTACCAGTTCGATCAGCCGGTCGATGTTCTTTTCGGTCTTGACCAGGTAATCCCGGTTGATCTTCTGGTCTTCCAGCCCGCCGCCCAGCAGCGTGGAAATATATCCCTGCATATTGGCTATCGGGGTCTTGATTTCATGTGAAACGTTGGCGAGAAACTCCCTCCGGTAGGTTTCAGCCTTCTGAAGCTGCTCTATTTCAGCCGTTTTATTTTCCGCCCAATCCTTAACATCTTCACCCACCTGGTTGATCATGTCTTCTCCAAGTCCTGAACGCCAGGCTTTCTTTTCGACTTTCGTTAATTTAAGGGATTGAATGAATTTATAAATGAGCTTTATTTTTTCAAAAATGAACTTCTCCAGCACATTCTTCACCAGGAAATAGGTAAAGATGAATACTGAAAAGTTTATTGCAATTATCGCCAGCCATTTAAAATGTGCAACATCAAGCAGTGATAGGACACCAAAGATCAGCGAGATAAAAGCGATAATCGCGAATGATATAAACAGTGCAAGACGGTTGGGATTCGTGAACTTAATCATCTTGATCATTCAGGTTTTGACTTTTTTTGAAGTTTTTTATGCTTTATGATCCTGGCATCAAGGTAAAAAACGATTTCTTCCGAAATGTTCTGGTTATGGTCGCCGATCCGTTCCAGCTTGCGGATAATGGAGAATAGTTCGAGCGCCTGGTGGGCGTTTGCTGGGTTTTGAGAAATATATCCCCCTAAAACTTTAAAAGATTCCTTATTCCAGAAATCGAGTTTTTTATCCAGGTCCGAGATATCCCGGATGGGTTTAATATCATCCCTTTCAAAGGATTCATAAGCTTCCACCAGCATAATATGGGCCACATCGAACATTTCCGCAATATGCAGATCCTTCATCAACTGCTGGTCGAACGGGGTGTCGGATTTCCTGACGGTATTCGCAATATAATTTGCATAATCGCCGATCCGCTCGAGGTTGTAATTGATCTTAAGCACGGCAAGGACAAAGCGCAGGTCTACCGCAACCGGGTTATTCAGGGCGATGAAGTTCTCGCAGTCCATATCATGCTTGAGCTCGAAAGCATCAAGGAGCTTCTCGTTCGTATGCACTTCGTTGGCAAGGTCCTTGTCAAATGTCTCCAGCGCCATTTTTATTTTTTCGTGCTGGCTGATCACGATCGACCACATTTCCAGTAAACTGGATTTCAGGGTCTTTAACTCATTTTCGAGATGATTCATAAGACAAAAGTACTTTTTAATTAGAGGATTAATGTTAAATTATAGTTCCAATGTTCCAGGGTTCCAATGTTTCAGGGTTCCAATGTTTCAGGGTTCCAATGTTCCGTCATTTCAAAATATATCAACCGAACCTCCCGGTGATGTAATTTTGTGTCCGTTCATCCCTGGGGTTCAGGAACATTGTTTTTGTTTCATTATGTTCGATGAGCTCACCCAGGTAGAAAAACGAGGTATAATCACTGACCCTTGCGGCCTGTTGCAGGTTATGCGTTACGATGATAATGCTGTACTGCTGTTTCAATTCATGGATCAGTTCTTCGATTTTTGCAGTAGAAATGGGATCGAGGGCCGATGCCGGCTCATCCATCAGGATAAGGGTCGGCTCCACGGCAAGTGCACGCGCGATGCAAAGCCGTTGCTGCTGGCCACCGGATAACTCAAACGCAGATTTCTTCAGCTTTTCCTTCACTTCTTCCCATAAAGCCGCTTTCTTCAGTGAATTCACAACCACCTCCTCGATCAGGTTTTTATCACGTACCCCGTTAACCCTTAACCCATAAGCCACATTCTCGAATACAGTCTTTGGAAAAGGGTTCGGTTTCTGAAAGACCATCCCGACACTTTTTCGCAATTCATCGATCACAATGCCTTTCTCATAGATGTTTTGCCCGTTTACCAGCACTTCGCCTTCCAGCCTTGTATGGTCGATCAGGTCGTTCATCCTGTTGAAAAGGCGGAGGAAGGTAGATTTACCGCAACCGGAAGGGCCGATCAGTGCAGTCACGGTATTGTCGGGAAACTTCAGGCTGATGTCTTTCAGCGCGTGATAGTCGCCGTAATAGAAATTGATATTATTTGCTTCAGCTTTGAACATGGTCAATAATCCTAATTCATTTTAACTTTTTTGCCAAGATATTTCCTTAGGGCGCTGGCCGCCACATTGACCAGGAGCACGATAAAGATAAGGACAAGGGCGGTTCCATAAGCCATCGGCCTTGATTCTTCGATGTTCGTCCCACTGGTTGTGATCACATAGAGATGATAGGGGAGCGCCATTACCTGGTCGAAGATACTGGTGGGCAAGCGGGGCAGAAAATAGGCGGCCACCGTGAAAAGGATCGGCGCTGTTTCGCCCGATACCCTTCCAACGGAGAGGATAAGCCCCGTAATGATGTTCGGGAATGCTACCGGAAGCACGACCCTCCGGATTGTCTGCAGCTTGGTGGCACCCAGGGCAAGGCTGCCGACGCGAAGGGAGTCTTCAACAGATTTAAGGGCTTCTTCCGTTGTCCGGATAACGACAGGCAATACGAGGAGGCCAAGGGTAAGCGATCCTGCGATAATGGAATCGCCGAATTCGAGATAATTTACGAACAGCGCCATCCCGAACAGCCCGAAAACGATAGACGGTATCCCGGCCAGGTTATCCGTCATCATTCGTATAAAACGCTTGAAAAAACTTTCTTTCAGAAATTCATTTATGTAGATCCCTGAAAGTACGCCGATAGGAAAGGCGAAGATCATGCTTCCCACCATGAGGCAGGCCGTTCCGACGATGGCGGGGAAAATCCCGCCCTGTGTCATTCCCTGGTCGGGCATGGCGGTGAGAAATTCCCAGCTGATGACCCCGGCCCCCTTGATGGCAATAAATCCCAGGATAATGAACAATACGGCCACTACCAGGAAGCTGACCGCACCAAAAACGGAAAAGGCAATTTTCTGTATGATTCGTTTTTTTGTCATGGTCTGATCAGAGCGATTTAAGGTGTTTACGTCCTTTCACAAGGTCGATGGAGAAATTGATGATCAGGGTAAAGATGAAAAGGATGATCCCGAGTGCAAAGAGGGCCTGGAAGTGCAGCCCGCCGTATGGCGATTCGCCGAGTTCAGCCGCGATGGTTGCGGGAATGGTCCTGACCGGCACCAGGAACGAATGCGGGATCATGGCGGCATTCCCGGTAACCATCAGCACGGCCATGGTTTCGCCGATAGCCCTTCCGATGCCTAGGATGATAGCGGTTGTGATGCCTGAGCGGGCGTAAGGGATCGTAACCCGTACCATAGTTTGCCAGCGGGTGGCCCCCAGGGCGAGGCTTGCTTCCTTCAGGGATTTCGGCGTGGTGCGGAGGGCGTCTTCCGAGATCGTAATGATCGTAGGCAGGGCCATGATTCCAAGAACGATACTGCCGGCCAGGGCAGTTTCACCGACTTCAAGCCGGAAAACCTGCTGGATAAGCGGGACAAGGACCACAAGGCCAAAGAATCCGAAAACGACAGAGGGGATGCCTGCCAGGAGTTCGACCATGGGTTTCAGGATATTGCGGAGCCTGAATGATGACACCTCCGCCATGTAAATTGCCGTAGCCAGCCCGAGCGGCAGGGCAAACAGGATAGCCCCGAGCGTAACCAGGAGTGTCCCCGTGATCAATGGCCACACTCCGAACAGCGGGACTGGCTCGGCGGTCGGATACCATTCGGTTCCCAGCACAAATTCTTTCGGGCTGATGTTTTTCACATCCAGGAGATAACCGTGAAAATCAGGGGGCATATAATTCTCAGAGATAAAAACGATCGCCCCCTGGTTTTCCTCGATCAGTTTGTCGACAAGGGCCGGCAGGTGCTCCATCTCCGGGCCCATTTCCTCCTCTGTATAGTACATGGGGATCTCATTGATCGTGAGGAGCATGATCGTATCATTGCTGCCACCGACATCTTTCCAGTTAGTTATATCCTGGTTGAAGATATCCTTTAATTGCTTTGCACTGAGTTCTTTTACCGGGTTATTGATATTTAGGGCAAAAACATAGCCTTTATCCACTGGCTTGCTCTGGAAAAGCCCAATCCCTTCCCTGAAAAGAAAAACAATGATCAGGATGACGGTAAGGCTGGTGACGGTACTGCTTGAAAACAGCACGCCTTCAACAAATTTTTCCCAGAGTTTTCTATATTTTCTCATTTTTTAGAATGGTACTAAAAGCCTCTTTAAACCACTAAGGCACTAAGAGCACTTAGAGGCACTAAGATTTTAAAGCGTTAGCTAAAAGAACCTTAACCTTAGTGTTTCTAAGTGCTCTTAGTGCCTTAGTGGTTATCAAAATCATACAATAAAAATAAACACTTACTTAACTGGAACATAGCCGATTTCCCTGACAATTTTCTGCCCTTCCACTGATAAGATAAAATCAACGAAAGGCTTCACTGCAGTTTCGATGCTGTTAAGATAGTAATAATACAAAGGCCTTGAAATCGGGTAAGTTTTGTCAATAGCTGCTTCAACGGATGGTGCGACAAATGTCACCCCTTTGTCATAACTGACTTTTACCGGTTTAACCGTGGTTTCCAGGTAGGCAAGGCCAACATATCCGATTGCGCCTTTGGTCTGGCTGACCGACTGCACGATAGCTCCTGTTGCCGGCATAAGCATGGCCGTCGGGGCGAAGTTCTTTTTATTCAGCACATGCTCTTTGAAGAATTCGAAGGTGCCTGAGCTAGATTCCCTGGAGTAAACCACGATTTTCAGATCTTCACCGCCGACCTCATTCCAGTTGGTCACTTTACCCGTGTAGATGCTTTCCAGTTGTTCGCGGGTAAGCTTTTCGACTTTATTGGAAGGGTTGATAATAACGGCAAGCGCATCATAAGCAATGATGACCTCCTTAAACGTTTTTCCTGCATCCTGCAGTTTCATTTTTTCATCCAGCTTCATTTTACGGGACGACTGTGCGATGTCGGTTGTCCCGTTCTGGAGGGCAGCCAGGCCAACGCCGGAGCCGCCGCCGGTCACCATGATGGAGGAACCGGGGAATTTCTTCATAAAGACTTCGGCTTCTTTCTGGGTCAGGGGAAGGACTGTATCGCTGCCTTTTACTTTGCAACTTACATTCTGCGAATAAACCTGCGGCAGAATGACCAGGATTGCGAATGCTAAAAATAATTTCTTCATTATATTCATTGTTAAATTGTTAGACTGTTGAATGGTTAAATGGTTAAATTGTTAAATGGTTTAATTGTTAAGTTGTTAAATTGTTAAATTGTTAAGTTGTTATTATTAGAACTTAAACTGTGCTCTGAGAGTAAAAACATTATCTTTCAAATCATTGGAATAGCCTGTAATTGCAGTGCTTTCATTTTTGACTAATTCATAATAAGCCATAAGTTTTACATTGGCTGCAATACGCAGGTTGTAACCGAAGCCCCAGGTTGCATACGCCACGTCGGCGCCACCAAGGCCGGTTTTGATCGTGCTTTCGTTATAAGTGACCGATGATTTCGCATCGGTTCCTTTAACATCCGTATTCGGATCGAGAAAATCATACTTTACGACCACCTCGTGCCTGGAATGAAGGATATTCTGGATGAAATAGATATATCCGCCATTGAAGGGCCTCACATAAGTATCGTTTATCCCTAAATCGGGGATGATCCTGTTGGCCGGGCTGATATTCAGCTTGCTTGTTCCCGGCTGGGTACCGAAGATATATTCACCACGAAGGGTGGTCAT
>CAYJNJ010000020.1:0-48867 GCA_964371595.1 uncultured Bacteroidales bacterium
ATTAATATCCGTGGTGTTTTTATCATCCCCGCTGGGCCCGTTGGTAGGGGATACCAAATCAGTCATGCCAACCGTAAAGGTGGATCGCTGATAACTGTTGATAGAATTAATGGCTGCGGGATTTGATCCGCTGAATTTAACTGTCCCATCGCCAGGCGTCAGGTAACCGCCTTCATTGATCCAGTTACCTGCAATGTTGATCGTACCATTTCCGTTAAATGCCAGGGTTTTGCCGGCCGGTATGATGACATTCCCCGTGACATTCAATTGTGATGTTCCATACAGGGTTATTTTATTACAACTGGTCCCCAGAGTAAAATCACCGGTTATCGTTGGCCAGTTCGTGGCTGTCCATGGAATAAATACATTGGATGTGCCGGTTGGAACCGTTCCTGCACTCCAGTTCGTAGCTGTAGCCCAGTCGCCTGAAGTGGCCCCGGTCCATAGGTTCGGCCCGGTGCCGGTTATGCTGATATCGTCAATTGCCCAAATTAACCCATATGTACCGGTATAATTCCACTTGAATCTCACATTTGACTGACCAGCTGCATAAGATGAAATATTCTTGGAATAAATTGCAGGATTATCGGTAGTCGAGGCCCATGTAGTATCCAAAATCCAGGTCGCCCCACCATTGATGCTATGATATAATTTTCCTGATGATGGGGTTTTATAATAAAACCAATGCTGGAAAGAAAAATTTACTGTTGTATACGCAGATAGGTCCAGGATTGGTGTGATCAGGTCTGCATTTTGAGTGTACCCAGGACCATACATATAACTGTCAAGAAGAGCAAAACCATTGCTGTCAGAAGCTGTATTGACAGGCCTGTTCGCAGGATTATCGAATACCCATGTTTGACCTAATCCAAAATTGTCAATATTTTTCCAGCAACCAGGAAGAGTGCTGTCTGCAAAGTCAACATTAAAAGGTAAATAAAGAAAACCGCAGTCACTTACACTCACAAAATCCGTTTTGGTTTCACTGTCGTTGTTTCCTCCGTTTGTTACGGTTAGTGAGATGGTGTAATAGCCGTTATTGGTAAATTGGACCTTAGGATTTTGTGAAGAAGAGCTGGTCCCTTCAATGAAATTATAGGAAGATGGTGAGATTGTCCAGTTCCAGCCTGTCGGGCTTCCAAAGCTAATATCGGTAAAGGTAACCGTGGAATAGGTTTGAGGATTGGGATTGCTGACTGCGAAATTTGACGTTAAGATAACAGTACCGATCTGGAAATTGGCGATTTTGGTTTTCCTGGCGCTGGATGCCCCGGCATACTGGTTGGTGTACCAAAATGTCTCATCATCCGTAGGATCTACCTGCATTGCCGAATAATCGCCCCAGCGGTAAGTTGCTGTTTGTGAATATGTCCCGGTCTGTATAATTTCTTCGGCAACATCCAGGGTGCTGTTTCCGGTGGCATAAGCCGTTGCCGACTGCCCGCAGTAACGGATCCCAGGGTACAAAGTCGAACTTGAAATAGAATACCCAAGCCCGATTTCACCCGACCCGTTAAGCATGATAGAGGCCATCCAGCGGGAATGGCCATCAGGGGCATAAGTGCCTTGCTGGCGAATGGTCCACGGGCCGCTGGCAACCCTGCGGAGCTCATACCATCGTACACCGGCATGGTCGGTATTGTCAACATCAACCGTATGGCAGCAGAGGATGGTTTCGTAAGTCCCGAAATTCCGGTATTGCGGAGGGTTCATGATCACCTGCGGAACCGCATCCAGCTTAGTGGTTGTGCCAAGCTGAGCAATATTGCTCCAGGTGGCCCCGAAATTACTGTCGAAAGCAGTAACGGCTAATTGCTGGGTACGGCTGAAAGTAGAATTGGACAGCGTATCCCAGTCGACATCAAGTTCATACACCCAGAGCGCATCGGTGCCTCCGCCGACAGCATCATCGTTAAAGGCGATAAATAAGCCCGGCTCTCCTTCAGGTGCAAATACCCCGTCATTATCCAGGGGCGGGACACAATTAAAGACATTTGAAGGCCCCGGGCGCCATGGATTATCAAAGCCAATTCCCTGGGGGGGTTGGCCGTTAAGCATCTGCGAGCGTTCAAAAACATATATGTCTGCAGTAGTGTAGGTATTGGTGCCCATATAATAACCATCCTGCCAGATGCCGATTTTTTCATAGTCGGGTGTTTCCCCGACATCGAAGGAATATTTGTACCAGGTCCCGGTAGGATCATTGGTAGTTGATACAGCGATCAGCATATAGTCGTTTGCACCGGTGATGGAAAATTCTGCCACCAGCCAGCGGTCTGCCTGCTCATCGTAAAGAACGATCGGGTCGCCGTCGTTATAATTTGCACCGCTCAGTCCGTAAAACAAAGTATTAACATTTGTAGGCCCTGCAACGATAGCTCCCGCGCGATCGTAAATCGTGTAGACGGTATTTATCGTATGCATGTAATGGTTGGGACCGATTGTGCCATTGGCATCCGGGGGATAATAGGGGGAATCCTGGCCGTTAAACATCTGGATAGGCGCCCTGGTTTCGCGGTTGGCACCCATTTCTTTCTGCCAGGCCTGGTCATTGCCCCTGGGCAGTGCATCTGCTTCATAAGGAAAACTTCGCACCCTGATCTTTGGATTCAGTATTTTCAGTTCTGCTTTTTCCGTCTTTAACTGCCATTCAGCCTCGGTAACCACTGGTAAATCCCTCAGCGGCGGCGTTTCCCCGAGGAATGTCCCGGTGATGATCTCCGACGGACTTACAGAATTATCCTGGGCTATTAATCCAAAAGGCAACATGGCCATGAGAACCATAATAACCAGGTTCCGCACAAAAAAGACCATATCTCCCTTTATCTTCATTATAAAAAAAACTAAAAATTAAAAATTGAACATTAAAAATTAAGCATTAGTTTCCTACTACCACTTCTCCATCCGCAGAAATTGTCAGTATCGCACCGGATTGAATTACCAATGATTTGCAATGAACCTCAGACGAAATCACCGGGAATTGATTTGGCGAAACATCGGGAATAACGGCTTTACGCAACGGGTCAGGGATACCGCAGGCATCCCAGTTTGCCGGGTTGTTCCATTCACTGCCCGCTACACCTGTCCATACGGAGGGGAGCCCGGGTTCAACCATACCCTCCAGGTAATAGGATTCCTGCGGCATGTCAATCAACGTATTGCTCTGTCCATCAGCAAACGCACAGGTCGGGCCGCCATCGTACCAGTTCAAAATTCCTAAATCGCAGGTTGGCGCCGGGTAGCTGAAACTGAGCGTACAAAGTGTGTCACCATCGGCCAGGTTAAGTGAATAGCCATACCACTGTATGACGATCCATCGTTTTCCATCAACGCCGGGTTGATCACCGACCAGGAAATTTGAATCGAAAGCCGGATTTTTCGTGAATGTATTAAGGAATGTCAGGATCGTAGGATCATATTCCATATATAGGGTAAATCCGCCAATATCTATAAATTCATCCACAGTAATGGGCAATGACAAAGGACCGGCAATGGGCTCGGAAATTACCGGGGCATGCATCACCGGCGCCCCACGGTTAGAAATGCCCCCGTTCATATAATAAGAATTTTTAGGGCTATCCGTGAGCAGGGTGAGTGCGCTGTTGACATAGCGGTGATACTGGCAAATGGAACCGGAGGAATAAGCCCAGTTAAGGAGCCCGGTGCCGTTGACATACCGGAATACCAATCCTGCCAGGGATGACCCGTCGGCAAGGCTGACATTGGAAGAGCCTGTCCACGCCAGGACAAGCTTTCCCGTTGTATTTCCCGAAGGGGGTGTGTATGTGGCCGTCATCCCTGTAAGCAAAGGATTTGCTGATCCCGAAACATAGCGCACCTTCAGCGTGTCGAACCTCAGTGTCAGGGTGAATTTCCCGACTTCGGTAAAATTGCTTACTGTTACAGCGACTGGCACCGCAGTATCGCCCTGTATGGCAGTAGTAACCCGTCCGGCCGTGGTGACAGGCGCAAATTGAGCTTGCAACGCGAAAGGCAGGGCACAGAGGATCCAAAGGCAGGATTTATAAACCCTGCTTCTTCTTTTCGTTCCCTGATGCCCTTGTTTCCTGTTCATTCTCAAATGCCGGCAGATACCTGATTATTTGTTAATGATTAGTTTAATGGTCCTGACGGATGCATTATCCTTCGATTTCAGCCTGAGTGTGGCGGTATATATCCCGTTTGGCAGGCCGGAGGTGTTCAGTTTAACCAGATGGTCGCCTGCTTCCTGGAGCCCATTCACCGGGCTTTCGACGAGGCCACCGGTGAGGTTGCTGATTTCCAGTTTGACGATGCCTTCATAAGGCAGGGAGTAACGGAAGAGGGTGAAATCGTGCGAAGGGTTCGGGTAACAGCTGAATCCGACCGCGGCATCATCTGCATCTTCTCCGATTCCCAGCGTGGCAGCCGCAATTGATTCAACGCTGATGATCGCATCCCCGATCACATCATACATTGCATCGGCCAGCTCATTCAGCGGATCAGACGCTAGTTCCAGCCTTATTGTATTACCGCTGGTAAATGCAGGCGTTGATTTCATCATCAGGGTTAGAAGTTCGTCACCGGCAGAAAGCTCCAGTGGAACCGGCGAATGCCAGCTGATCCTTAATTCACCGCCTTTCACAGCCCATTTCAGGTTGCCTGAATTTTCATTTATCCTGATATCTGTAATCTCCACCATCTCCTCCGGGAAGCTGAAAACAAGCGAAACGGCGCCTATCGTTGCCTCATTCACCATCCTGACAGGCAATTCGAAGGATTCACCGGCACCCGGATGCAGTGTACCGGAATAAACTAATGAAAGTGTCGAACTGGCCGCTTTTGTGATACCAGGATCGAAGCTGCGGTTAAAATCACCTGTTGCAAGGCCATACATATCGGCATCAAAATCGATGCCTACTGCAAGGGTCACTTTCGCATAATCTTCAGTATACTCTGGTTCAGTAACTATCGGGTTATGGAGGATGGAATTTCCAGCCGTCCAGAATACCCAGTTTTCTTTATCAAATGCAGCGCCATTCACAAAATTCATCTGTATCCTTCCGGCATCGATACCTCCGATGAACCGGTCCAGTCCCTCTACATCCCCTGCGTGGAACCTGACTTTTTCGATGGAATAAGGATTTGGGCCCCAATAATTGGCCTGTGCCGCATCGGTTGTATTCACAGCCCCTTCCGTCGAATGCGTTGAAGTAGCCACAATATCATAATCACAATCCGGACAGATGGCAGCAAACTCATAATAACCGCTTGCATCAGTTACATCCGAAGCAATCAGCGTTGTATGTGAAGCATCACTGGTTTTGTAGAGCTCTACCGTGATATCTGCATCGTCGAGAAGTACATTCCCGCTAAGTTTATAATAATTGAAAGTGCCGCTGATCTTCTGTTTGGCATTGACCACCCATGAGACTTCATTGGGAGCAGATTCATCGCAGGCCGTCCCGGTTGCAGTCCGCCTGCTACGGATCTTGTTGGTGCCGGCTACCGCTGCAAAAGAAGGCACTGAGGCCGACCATGCCGACCAGTCGGTGCCGTTATTGGTGCTGTAACCGTATTCATCGGCTATAGTGCCGGTTCCGCCGCTGCCGGCAGAAGTTGAGACCGTGAGTGTCACCCCGGCGCAAACGGATGCATCTGCAGGATTTTTAGTAAGGCCCGGTGCTACCGGATCTGCAGCAACTGTCCATGAAACTTCATTGGGGGCAGATTCATCGCAGCCGGTGCCGGTTGCCGTCCTTCTGCTGCGGATCAGGTTAGTGCCTGTAACTGCCGTAAAAGAGGGAACAGAAACTGACCATGACGACCATGATGATCCGTTACTGGTGCTATAGCAATATTCCTCAGCGATTGTACCGGTGCCGCCGCTGCCTGCAGAGGTTGTGACTGTCAGCGTCTGGCCGGCACATACGATGGCATCGGCGGGGCTTTTGGTTATATCCGGTGCAACCGGATCGGCAGCTACAGTCCATGAAACTTCATTGGGGGCAGATTCTTCGCAGCCAGTGCCCGTAGCCGTCCTCCTGCTACGGATCAGGTTAGTGCCCGCAACGGCTGCAAAAGAGGGAACTGAAGCCGACCATGAGGTCCAGTCGCTACCGTTATTGGTGCTGTAGCAGTATTCATCGGCAATTGTACCTGTTCCGCCGCTGCCTGCAGAGGTAGTGACCGTCAGGGCCTGGCCAGTGCAAACGGAAGCATCGGCAGGGCTTTTGGTGAGGCCAGGGGCAACCGGGTCAGCCACGATTGTCACACTACCGTTTATATAATAAGTGTTTTGGGGTGTATCGGCAAAAGGTGTATAGGCCGGACCGATTCCACCGTATTCACAGGAGTTGCCCTGTGAATTCTCTACAAAGCTGAGTACTGCAGGGGTAGTGATAGTGCCGATAGTGAACTGTAGCGTGAAAATAGTCGTATTATCGGCGAGGGTCAGCCCGGTCACCGGAGGAACAATATCCGGGTCGAATGCAGATATTATTATGGTTCCCGGGGTACTGAGATGGGTTTGGAAAGTTCCCCATAAGACAATACCGGGATCTGTATAGACTATGGTAGGAGATGTAATCTCTAAATTATTATAGGAAAATTTTAACGAGATGCTGCCCACAGCATTAAAAGCCGAAACTTTAACAGGGACCTGAACCGTTGCCGGACCGGTGCAAATGGTAACGCTGCTGGCTGTAGTTACCACCTGTGCCCGGATACTGATTGCTGCAAGCAGGAAAATTAGAACAAAGAGTAGATTCTTTTTCATATGAATTGTTTTTGGTTTAGAAAAACATTAATGGTCATTTTAGAAGAAAGTAATAGACCTTATTTAAAGTGGATGGTCGTTTTCAGAGTTTATACGAAAAAAATCCTGAAAAAGTTAAGGGTCAGCCAGGAGGCCGACCCAGAACAAAAAAAACGTGGAAATTGAAAAAATTATGAAAAGCTACTATTAAAAAACTTTCTGCTGATCTGTTACCGGTCTTAGCGGCTGTAACTGCATACCATCTCGAATTGTTCATCATTACTGATTAAATTCTTCAGTTTTTCTTTGCACAGGTAT
Source organism: uncultured Bacteroidales bacterium (assembly GCA_964371595.1). Classification (GTDB taxonomy): domain Bacteria; phylum Bacteroidota; class Bacteroidia; order Bacteroidales; family JAGOPY01; genus JAGOPY01. Next base: position 7,055 of record CAYJNJ010000020.1, read on the forward strand.
TTGCGGAATTTTGCATACTTATCCGATTTAAATCCCATTATCCTCGCGATTTCTTTTGCAGGAGTCTTGCTCATATATAGTGCAAGCACTTTTTGCTCATCCTGCTTCAGCATATTGAAGTACTTCTGGAATAATTTGTACTTCTCCGATTCTGTCATCATTTCCTTGAATTTCTCTGCATCTTCCCACGGATCATGGCCAACAACATTATCTACTATTTCATAACTGAGATTATGCTTGCTTAGTTTTTGAAGCCAGAGGTGACGGCAAATAGAATACAGATATGTGCTGAATGAACATGTAAGTTGAAATCCTTCTTTCGCTATATTCTTGTAAATTAAGACGATTGCATCCTGAAATACATCTTCGGCATCCATTACTGTCCCATTGTTTGAAGTCACGAAAAACTTTACCTGGGCGTAGGATTGCTTATATATATGATTGATGATTTGAGAATTCCTTGATTTCAGTCCTTCGAGAATAGAATCGTTGGAAAAGGATGTCTTTGGATGGCTGGTTCCAACGTCTTGTCCATGGTGGGTTAAAATTCCTGAGATTCCCTTCGGGACGTCGACATAGTTCAGAGTAAGAGATGCGCTCATTGGGTAGTGGTTTAGGTGGATAGTTAAATAAAGAACCTGGATTGAAAAGTCCTTTTACAAACCCTGTTCCCAAAATGATGTATTCAGGGAATAATAAAGAAGATAAATTATATATGTCAGGAAATGAGATAAATAGGGATGGAAATATTTTTGAAAAAATTTGGATTAAGCTGAATGATAGGCGCTTAGTTGTTCAGGAATAAAAAAATAACCGCACAGATGTGCGGTTATTCCCAGGCTTTTCAGCCTTCCATTTTGTTAATGTTAATATTGTATTTTTTCATTTTCCTGATGAGCGCATCGCGGGTGATCCCGAGAAGGTCTGCTGCTGCTTTTTGATTGAAATTGCAGGATTTCAGAGCATTTCTGACCAGTTCGATTTCCTGGGATTTCATGTTTAATGTTCCAGAACTGAACCCCTCTGGATGCTTCTGATCGGTTTTTACCGGGAAGTCGCTGAGTCCAAGAATATTGCCTTTGCATAGAATAAATGCCCTTTCGGTCATATTTTTCAATTCCCTTACGTTTCCGGGAAAATCATATTTTGCAAGGCTGTTAAAAACTTCCTTTTCAATGTGAAAGTCGGGTTTGTTGTACTTGTTGGCGTATTCTTTGGCAAAATGCATGATCAGCGGCTTGATATCTTCGCGACGCTCGCGCAGGGGCGGGATATGAATATGCAGCGTATTTAGCCGGTGCAGCAGGTCAAGCCGGAACCTCTTTTCCTTTACCATAAGGTCCAGGTCATAATTCGTGGCAGAAATGATCCTGAAATTAGTATAAATGGGCTTTGTATCGCCTATCCGGGTGACCACTTTTTCTTCGGATGCACGCAGGATCTTTGCCTGGAGGTTAAGGGGCATATCTGCAATTTCATCAAGGAAAAGCGTCCCTTCGTTACAGACTTCAAAATACCCCATTTTATCGTTGATCGCACCGGTAAATGATCCTTTTTTATGGCCGAAAAACTCGCTCTCAAGCAAAGAATCGGTAATCGCGCTGCTGTTTACAGCGAAAAAGACATGGTCCTTCCGGGGGCCTGAATAATGAATGATCCTTGCAATGTTTTCCTTACCCGTTCCGCTTTCACCGGTGATCAGGACGTTCGCGTCCGGATAGGCTGCGGAGGTGATGGCTTTTTCAAAAACTTCAAGGGTCTGGGGGCTTTTCCCGATGAACTCCCTGTCGATTTTATCCACCAGTGATCTTGAGATCAGGGAATATTGTTCCTCCATATATTTCAGCTTCCGGTGGAGGAGTAAAAATTTCTGCGTCCGTTCGATGGCGATCTGGATATCGGCATGCCTGAATGGTTTCCGGAGATAGTCTAGCGCCCCCAGCCTCATTGCCTGCACAACAGTATCCATGTCTCCGTGGCCCGAAACGATGATCACTTCCATAACAGGGTATTTCGCTTTTACTTCTTTCAGGATATCCAGCCCGCTCATACCCGGTAACAAAACATCCAGCACAAGGAGGTCAATCTCCTGGGTCTTCAGTATATTCAGGCCCTCTGACCCTGAATTTGCCTCCAGGCTGTAATAACCCGACCTTGTCAGGAATTCCTGCAATTCTTCTGTAAAGCTTTTTTCATCATCGATGATCAGGACCTTGATCTTTGATCCCGGATCAACCGCTTCAGATTTATTTTTGCCATTATTTCCGATCGTCGTATTCATGGAGGTGGCGATTTATTAGGATGATTATTTTAAATGTTATAAAGTTCAATTCATGCTTTGATCGGTATGGTTACTGTAATCGTAGTCCCTTTTGATAGTTTGCTTTTGATAGATATTTCACCGTGCATTTCCTGTATAAGTCCATAGGTAATTGACAGTCCAAGCCCCGTTCCTTTGCCCGTTTCTTTTGTTGTGAAAAACGGCTGGAAGATTTTATCGATATTTTCATCTTTGATCCCGGTCCCGTTATCTTCCACTTCCAGGTAGATATTTTGCCTGTCGAACCGGGTTGTGATTTTGATGAACATCTTAAAGGGGGCATCGGATTTCCCCTTTTTTTCGATCAGCGCATCTTTTGAATTGCTGATAAAGTTAAGCATTACCTGTTCAAATTTATATGTATTGCCTTTTATCTCCGGCAAATTCTCGTCAAGCTGGCTCACCAGGTCAATCCCTGCTATCCTGAATTGCTCGGAAACCATGGACAGGGCATTGAGGATGCTCTGGTTTATGTTGAAAGGGCTAAGGATATATCCGTCGTGGCTTCTGGAAAACTCCCTGACATGGTCAATCAGGTTCCTTATCCTGAGTATATTGTTAAATATTTTTTCAGATTTCTTCACCAGGTATTCCTCGGGTACATGGTGCTCCGACCTGGCTTCCAAAAGGATATTGTCAAATAAAATAGAAAGGGTATTTAACGGCTGGTTGATTTCATGTGCCATACCCGCCGACATTTCACCGAGCGCCGAAAGCCGTTCCGACTGGATGATCTGCGATTCTATCCTTCTTCTCTCGGTAATATCCCGGACGATCCCCATTACGTTCAATTCCTTCCCCTGTCCAATATTGACTGTACTTATTTCAACGTATTTGTAGCTGCCATCCTTCGTTTTAATCTGGATTTCATAGGTCCCGGCAATGTTTTTGCCGACCTGCCGCATAAAGGACCTTTCTTTGACAATTTTTATGCTGTCCTCTGTCAGGGTTACGTCGAAATTAAAATCGGGAGATGTGAGCTCTTGCTCCGAATACCCGGTTATTTCGCAGAATTTTTCATTCACGAAATAAAAATATTTCCCGTTGGTCAGGTAAATTCCATCAAAAGCATTTTCCACCAGCGACCTGAACCTCTCTTCACTTTTCCTTAATATTTCCTCAGCTTTCTTCCGTTCCGTAATATCATTTGTGACGCCAATCAATGCGATTGGCTTCCCGGTGTCATCAAAAATAATTGAAGAGGAGAGAAATACGGGGAATTCAGTCCCATCCTTCCTCCGGTTAAGCAATTCACCATGCCATCCTCCTTTAATAGTGGCAGGAAGGATACTTTTCACCAATTCCGGGGGATTTTTTGGTGAACGCACCATTTTAATGGATTTTCCCAGCAATTCATGTTCTTCGAACTGGTACGTCTTGATAAATGCACTGTTGACAAAGGCGATATTGTCATCCATATCGGTGATGCTGATACATTCACTGATACTTCGTATGGCATGGGCAAGCATAGAAATCGTTTTTTCCGACTCTATACGATGGGTAATATCGCGTAGCACACCGATCATCCTCTTCGTTTGCTTGTTGATTGTGACATTGATCTCCAGGATTTTCCCCTGATAATGCAGGGTAAATCCCCCTGTACTTTTTCCATGGAGGTGTTCAGTAAAAATCGGGAGTATTTTTCTGACATCTTTTGCAGTAAGCAGTTCCTTTGCCAGGTTGGTTATAGTTTTCCCTACAATATTTTCAGAGGGGATACCCAGCATTTTTTCAAGGGAGGAATTTACTGAAAGGATTTCACCTTCCAGGGTGGTATAAACAATTCCTTCATTAACTGTCTGGTAAATATCTGCCAGGCTCTCTTCACTTTTCCTGAGTGCCTCTTCATTTTTCTTCCTGGCTTCATTTTCCCTTGCGAGGTCTTCAAGGAGGTTTAAAGTAGCGATGTAGGTCCTTCGCTGTTCAATGGTTTTCTCATCGACCAGTTTTGCAAGCCTGTCTTTTTCGTTTCGTTTTTCGATATTGGCCTGCTTGATCTTCACCATTGCACGGATCTGTGCGGTAAGCTCGTTTTCATCAACAGGCTTGGCCAGGAAAGCATCAGCGCCGACTTCCATCGCTTTGATCCGGCCTTCTTTATCTCCTTTCTGGGCAGTGATGAACACTACCGGGATATCGTTAGTCCTGTGGTCTGACTTTAACTTTTTACAAACGGCGAATCCATCCATAACCGGCATTACAACATCAAGAAGTATAATGTCCGGGTCTTCAGAACCGGCCAGTTCGAATCCTTCATAGCCATTCATCGCAGTCAGGGTTAAAGCCCCCGGAAAAGCGTCTTTTATCAGGGCCTGTAAGATGACCAGGTTGTCCGGGTTATCATCGATGGCTAATATTTTTATCCTGCTATTGCCCATAAAGGGTCCTGTTTATTACACCAAAGAAAGTTGATTCATCAATAGGTTTTGCAATATAGGCATCAAAACCGTGGGCAAGGATGGTTTCCTGGTCCCTGGCCATAGCGCTGGCTGTAAGGGCAATCACCGGGATATCCATCAGTTCCGGGTCTTTCCTGATCTTTTTGAAGGCCTCAATGCCCGACATCCCCGGCAGCTCAATATCCATCAAAATAATGATAGGTTTATATTCTTTTGCCATTTTCACCCCTTCGAAGCCATCCTTTGCCCCGAGCACCTTAAATTTTCCTTCAAGCAAAGCATTGGCGGCAAGCATATTATCGGGATTATCCTCCACAACCAGGACCAGCGGTGTATTTTGTTCATGAATGCTTTCCTGCAAAGGCCCTTCCACCGGCTGGTGCCCACCCGTGAGCATTTCTTTAACCACCCTGACCAGCTCTTCCAGGTTTACATCCCCCTTCCTGATCAGCTGGTGGATGTTATTTGCCTTTAAAAAACTAAGCTCACTTTTTGTCACAAATTTCGCTGTCAGGATTAAAACAGGGAGATGCGAAGTAATTTCCGACTCCCTGACCGCTTTGAGCACCTGGAACCCATCAATGCCGGGCATCATAAGGTCGAGGATCATCGCGTCCGGGGTGTTTTGTGAAATGAGGTCAAGCGCTTCCTGACCATCCCTGGCAATAAGGATATTAATTCCCTGATCCTCCATCAGGTCTTTTATCTGGATAATTGCCGGCTCGCTGTCTTCTACCAGTAAAACGGATTTGGACTTAAAATCCCCTTCCTGTTCCCTGGCCGGTTGGTCGATCATAAAAGTGAGACTGGCAGGGCTGTTTGGCTTTCCTTTATTTATAACGGGATTATATTTTAACGGAAGTGAAAGCGTAAATTCAGATCCCTGGTTAAGCGTGCTCCTGACCGAGATTTCACCTCCAAGCAGACGGGTGTACTTTCTTGCCAGGGCGAGCCCAAGGCCTGTGCCTCCGAAACGTCGGGATGTACTGCTGTCGGCTTGCCTGAATTCATCGAAAATGTATGGGAGCTGGTATTCCGCTATTCCAATTCCGGTATCGGTAACGGTAATGAATACCTGGTCATTGCTTTCATCGGTTTTAACGGTCACCATTCCCTGCTCGGTGAACTTGACTGCATTACCGATGAGGTTCTGAAGGATGTGGGAAAGTTTTTCAGCGTCAGTCGTCATATTTAACACTGTAACGCCGGGGGTAAATTTCAATTCCACATTTTTCTGCCTGGCCTGTGGATTGATCAAATTTATGCTCTCTGTGATCAGTTCATTTACATCGAACCGGGTCATCTCGAGTTCTTCACGGCCTGATTCAATCCGGGAAATATCCAGGATATCATTGATGAGGGCGAGGAGGTTTTTCCCGTTACGCTCGATGACCTGCAGGTAGCTGTGTTCTTCTTCAGGGATCTTTCCCGCCAGCCGCCGGCTCAGAACACCTGTCAGCGCAATTACTGAATTCAGTGGTGTGCGGAGCTCATGGCTCATATTTGAAAGGAAGTTGGTTTTAAGCCGGCTTGCTTCGGCTAATTCTTTCTTCTGGATCTCAAGTTCGGTATTTTGAGCGGTCAGCCTGGCCGATTGAGTGATAAGCTCAGTCTTCTGTAACTCCAGTTCATTGTTCTGCAGCTCCAGTTTATCCGAAATTTCCCTTATTTTTCTTAAAGCCAGCACCCCTTCAACACGGGTGCTCAAGGCAATAAATACCTCGTGGAGGAGCCGGGTTGCCTGAGTGGAAAAAGAATTGACGGTGGCCAGCGAAATGATGGCGATCACTTCATCGCCGGCCTCTATGGGAATGGTTATGATTTCCCGGGGGTTTAATTCTCCACTGACAGCGCTGAAAACAAAACGTTGATCGTCATGTAAATTTTTAATGTGCTGTATCGAACGGGAGGCTATTGCCGGCCCGAATTCGCCATCCAGGAGTGAAGCGGAAAATGATTGCCTTGCTTTATCCGTAATGCCAATGGATTCAAAATGATAATATGTCTTTTTATCATCGCTGAGCAGGTAAGCGGCTGCCATTTGTGCCCCCGTGAATTCGCAAAGTTTATGCAGGATCGCACGGAAAAAATTACCGGCATTATCTTCACTGAGCATTAATCTTTCAAGAATCTCAGTGTTTTTGCTCAGTTCAATATTTTGCTGGATATTCCCGGTGAGCTCATTAAAAGAATCCGACAAAACACCAAATTCGTTATTCAGCTTATAGGAGCTGCGGGCGTCCAGGTCGCCTTCATGGAACTTTCTTGTAGCGCTGATCATTTCATCAAGTGGGGTCTTGATGTTTCGCATAAGGAAATAAAAAATGATGGCTGATATGAGGATTAGAGCAGCAACGATCAGTATCAGTCGCTTGTTGAGCAGAACGGTCACGTCCCTGGAATTGGCATAGAATTCATCGCCTTTTTTATCAGCAAAGGTTTCAATAATTTCAAGCCTTTTCAGCAGAATTGAAGCCAGTCCGCCCAATTCCCCGAAATTCCTGATATGGCCGGAAGCTTCTTTCCCTTTTCCATCTATGATCATAGCGACTAATCCTTCGCGCATATTGTTCCATTTCATGAAGGTCATTATAAGTGAGTCAATATCACTCCTGGGGCCAAGGTACTGATCAGCAATAATATTCAATCTCACCTCGGCATCTTCTTTCGCGTGCATGATGTTCATGAGGTCCTGGTTCTTTTCCAGGTCATTTTCTGTCATCAGCAGGTCCCGCATATCGCGCTGGATCGATACTATATCAGTGTTTAGCTTTCCAAGTGCACGGGTGACCTGCATCGGATGTTCATACATCATATCGGTTTGCATATGTATCCTTAAGCTGTGTTTGTATGATACAAAGCCGAGGCCGACCACAACAAGCAATAATATCGCCAGGCCAATAATCAATTGCGTTCTGATTTCAAGGTTTTTTAAAATCATAGATGTACTTGTTTAATGAATACGCATGATTGGGGGTAAACTTCCAGGTAACCGGATTGCATCAGGATGTCCCTTTCAGCTTCGCCTGTAATAAGGTAGCCTCCTTCTGCAAGGCAATTCGATAATTTGCCCAGGATGGTTTTCCGGAATTTCTCATTATAATAAAAAAGCAGATTGGAGCACATGATCAGGTCGAAACCGCCATAAATACCGGCTGGTGGAGAGGTCCAGCGCTCGTCAAGCAGGTCGTAAACAGAAAATTGGATATTATTTATCAGTCCGGCATTGACAGTATAACTTTTACAGTTTAATGAAAACCACCGGTGAAGCCTTCTGAATGTTACATTGTTCAGGGCATCGGAAGAAAATTTGCCTTGCTGTGCCTGTTTTACCGATGATTCGTCCCGGTCGGATGCAAATAGCATATATTGAAATTTTTCACCTATCGCCGGTCTGATCTCTTCCATCAGCATGGCAAGGCTGAAAGCTTCCTGTCCGGTGGCACAGGCAGCCGACCATAGCCTGACCACTTTCTTTTGAGTGTGGCCTTTTTTCATCACAATTGAGGGTAGAATGATCTTTTCCAGGACAGTGAATGTTAAAGAGTTCCTGAAGAACTCACTATAGCTGTTTTGAAGCGATCCGGAAAAAATCGCCTGCTCACCGGTATCCTGCCGGAGTAATTTAATATAGGTTTCCACAGAAAGGCAATTTGTACCTGCCATTCTGTTCTGGATAGAATTCATTACAAATGTTTCATCGTAACGTAAAATATCAGGACCATATAGTTGCGAAAGAAAATTTGTAAGGTTTTTATCCATTTGCCTGTTCGATTTATTGATATTTTTCAGGCTTTCCCAGTTGTTTCAGCAGGCCATTTACTTCCTTTTTCAATTCGATCATGGCCAGTTCACGGCCTACGGTGAGTTGATGAAAATGCTCCAGCTGGTTTAATTTTTTCTGAAGAGCATCTTCGGCAGCCTTGCGTTCGGAAATATCACGGATAATCATGCTGCTGTTTGGGTTACCGTGCTTGTCACGGAACAGCGCGCTGGAAATTTCGATCGGGAATTTTGTTCCGTCTTTTCGCAATCCGGTCAATTCGCCAAAAAATTGCCCGGTTTCCTCGCGCACTTTAAGGGCCGGTTCCAGCCTTGGGTCTGAATAATCAATTATACCCCGGCGCCCTTCACTGATGATTTCCTCTTCGGTCCGGCCAAAGATCCTGCAGGCCGCGGGATTCGCCCTGAGGATGGTCCCATGCGGCACTGTGAGTAATACCGCATCCATACTGTATTCAAACAGCAGCCGGAATCGTTCTTCGCTCTCCTGCAAAGCTGTCATTGTAGCTTTGATTTCTTTCTCAATACGCTTTCTCTCCAGCACATTTCTTACAGTAGGGACCAGGTTCCGGATATGGCTAACGGTTTTGATCACATAATCATCGGCGCCCATCTTCATGGCCCGGACGGCAATTTCTTCTGAGCCTGTCCCGGTCACAATAATCACCGGCGTATCCGGATTTTTATCTTTCACGAGCTGAAGGACCTGGAAACCATCAAAACCTAATATGTTAAAATCACTCAATACCAGGTCATAATCATTATCGGCAAGATGTTTTCCGAACTTGGCCCTGTCATCAGCCTCAAGCAGCAAAAAGTGGTCTTCGTCTTTAAGGAAAGCGTCCTTTACCAGTTGCCTGTCGTGAAGGTTGTCATCGATATGCAGGATTCTGACTTTCTTTTTCATGGCAATGTAATTAAATGGTTAATATAATGTTCAATCCGGTGACCATCAATCGGCAGGGGCTTCGATATTCAGGGAAAACCAGTAATCATCAATTTTTCTGACAACTTCAATGAATCCTTCGAAAGAAACCGGTTTCATCAGGTAACTATTCGCACCGTTATCATAGCTTAAGGTACGGTCGCGTTCTTCTTTTGATGAGGTAAGGATGATAACCGGAATGCGCCGGAGGTTGTTCGTGCTTTTGATTTTCCGTAATACCTCAAACCCATCGATGCCTGGCATTTTAAGGTCGAGCAGGATCAGGTTCGGCATGGGATAAAGATTCCGGTCAGCATACTTGCCTTGTCCGAACAGGTAATCCAGGGCTTCTTCACCGTTTTTGGCAACATTGATCGTGTTCTTTAGTTTCGCTTCCTTAAACGCATCGAGTGTGAGGATGACATCCATCGGATTGTCTTCTACCAATAGAATTATTGCTGGATTATCCATTCAGTTATTCATTTTGCCCGTTAAATTTAATAAAAAAAGTACTTCCTTCACCAATGACAGATTCGACCCAGATCCTCCCTCCAAGAAGTGAGATTGCTTTCTTCACGGTTGCAAGGCCTATACCGGTTCCCGGATACCTGTCTTCAGTGTGAAGGCGCTGGAAGACATTAAATATTTTCTCCCAGTGTTCTTTGGGTATGCCGATACCATTATCGGTAATTTTTACTACTGGAAAGAGTGACAGGTTTTCACTGGTGATATCGATGACAAGGGGTATATTTTCACGGCGGTAGGTGATAGCGTTCCCGATCAGGTTGGTAAAAACCTGGTTCAGTAGTGATTCATCACCGGAAATGCGTGGTAAATCCGGGCTGATGATAAGCTGGCCACCTGTTTGTGTAAGTTGTTGCTTAAAATCCTGGTGAATATTGTTCAAAACGTCATTCAGGGAAACCGGATGCAATTCTAGTGTTTTTCTGCCAAGCCTCGAATAATTGAGAAGGTCGTTGATGAGGTGTTCCATGCGGATACTCGCTTCGACAATATAATCCATGTATTGCCTGCCTTCTTCGTTCAGTGAAGGCCTGTGGCGGCTGGAAAGGATCTGCGAAAAGCCGTAAATAGCCCTGAGGGGTGCCCGCAAGTCATGGGAAATTGAATACGAAAAGGATTCCAGTTCCTTATTGGAGGTTTCGAGTTGGAGGGTCCTGTGCTCAACGATCTTTTCCAGGTCAAGGTTGATATTACGGACTTTTTCTTCCGCATTTTTCCGTTCGGTAACATCCCCGATTACGGCAATGCGTGCTTGCATGCCTTCGAAATTGATTTCATGGGAGTGGGTCTCCGTAATGATCATTGTGCCATCTTTTTTAATATGGTGCCATTCCCCGGCATAGGCATAACCGCTTATTTTATGGCTTAAATCAATGATGGCATCTTTTTCATTCTCAGGGAACAGATCTGTCAGGATCATAGCCTCCACATCTTCCTGGGTGTAACCGTAGTGGTTAATAAAGGCAACATTGACTTTCAGCATTTTCAGGCTCCCAAGTTCATAGATCAGCATCGGGGCAGGGTTCTGCTCGAAGAGATAGCGGTATTTCGCTTCACTTTCAAATAATGCCTGCTGCGCCATAATTCGTTTCCCGACCATCTCATTTGCCGCTTCCGCCATGTATGCAAACTCTTTGTAATGGACCTGGGAATTATCTATGAAATGGTTGTCACTTGCCGCTTTATCAAAGAAATTCCTGAAAAGGTCGATATTTCTTCTTATCCGCTTTGAGAAAAAACTGACAAGCAGGTAACAGACCAGCGCCGACAATAATAAAAAGGCCAGGGTATTAAAAATATTTCCACGAAGCTCGGCGAATAACTCTTTCTTTTTTAATTCAATGACTGAATTGATGTCATCTTCATAAAAACCGGTGCCGATAATCCATTTCCACTCAGGGATATAGCTGAATAGGGAAGTTTTAGAGGATATGTCTGAGGAGGATAATTTTTTAAAGGGATAAATATGAAATACGCCGTCCGGATTTACTGCTGCTGTTTGCTGTACTTTGAATACTTTTATCCAGTTCGTATCTCCTGACGACAGAATATCGACAGGGGGCCTGTTGAGTTTTCCATGGGTTACCAAAGCCTGGCCGGATAAGGTATTCACAAATACATATTCATTCTCAGTATAGCGAAGCCTGCTGATTGAATCGAGAGTGAACAGCTTGAGGATGTCCTCGAAATGATCGGAAGCAACCAGTGAAACCACACTATACCCAGGAAGTAAATCCCGGTTATAATAAGCAACGGCATCAAGCTTAGAATCACTGGTGCCGTCAGATTTGTATGCGGTTACAATACCTTTATTGCCTGTTGATGCCTGAACCTGTTGAAGGATTTTTATCAGAACCGAATCCGGATCTTTGTTGGCCGAATTATCCAGAGGGTCGAAAGAATAAACCGATTTCCCATTTTTATCCAGGATCCTTACCGGGACCCATAGCCTTTGGATTGAATCCTTCAACTCAGTGGTAATTACTTTTGAATACCGGCCCAATGAGTCCCTGGCCAATTGCGTGGGAATTTCAAGTCTCTCAGCCTGGCTGCTTAGTGTTCTGCTGATTGGCTCTAACGGAATATTTTTAATCCACTCGATATAATCCTTGATCTGCAGGATTTTATTTTTTATTTCGAGCTTTTGATTTTCGGAGAAGGATTTCTTCAATAACCTGACCTCACTTTTGTATTGGGTGATTTGATGCTGCATCCGGAAAAAAACAAAAAGCATGACAGTAGCCGCCGCAACTCCCAACAGGGATAGGAAAATAATTCTGACCAGGCTGTAATGCTTGCTTATGTTTTTGGTGTTCATTCCATAATCCTGTATTTTTCGGGTTGTCCCGATTTTTTCAGCAATTCGTTCACTTCTTTTTTTAATTCGATCATATATAATTCACGGTCAACCGTGAGGTTATGGAACCGTAACAATTCGTCCATCTTTTTATTTAAGTCAGATTCAGCTTCTTTCAATTTCGTTATATCGTAAATGATCCCATGCCAGAGGGTGCTGTTATCCTCCATCCTTTCGGGCATGGCATCGCTGTAGCGCCATCTAAGCCCCTGCCGCGGTAGGTTTACCCTGAACTCGCAATAAAAATGGGACAGCGTCCGTGCAGATTCTAAGATAAGTTCCGATACCCTCTTATAGTCGTCAGGGTGCAGACGGCCAAATGCAGGAGTGGCATCTTCGCGCACCTCCTCCGGGGTTACTTCATAAATATCATTCATCCCTGAACTCGCGTAGGGAAAAAAGGAGCGGCCATCAGGATAGAGCCGGTACTGGTAAATTACACCCGGCACCTGTTCTGAAAGCTTAAACAGCAGGTTGTGGCTTTTTTCCAGTTCTTCCTGCGCCCGTTTTCGCATGAACGCCACCCCGATAATATTGCCGGTGTTCTCAAAGAACTGGATCAACTCCGCGTTAAAGCGGTCTTTTTTACGGTCGTTGAGCTGAAGGAGCCCGACAATTTCTTTTTCTGCCCTGATCGGAATGATCGCCATAGAGCTGTATCCATCGATAATACAGCGGCTCCTGGGATTATGCCTTTTATCGTTTATTGCAGGCAGAGCGAGTAAATCTGAAGAATCATTCGTCCAGAAACTTCCACCCATAGAATACAATGAATCCGATGCATTGGTTTTCCCGGAAATGACCAGGCCGCAGGTACATTCCAGCAAAGGATTGCCGTTTTTATCCCTGCAGATTGTACCATTAATTGTACGGGAAAGCAGTGAGTTTTCTGTTTTCAGGAAATCCGTATCAAAGCCCATCTGGCTGAAATAAGGGAAATCATCGCCTTTTTTAAGCCGGATACCCACCGCATCTATCCTGGTCTCCTGTTGAATGAGACTTATGGTCATCTTGATGGTTTCGCCGAGTGGTGTGGTACTGTTCAGGAGGTTCAGGATCTTAGCCGAAAGGATGGCTTGATTTTCGGCATGTTTCCGGTGGGTTATATCAAGGAATGACCATACACGCCCGATAGATTCGTTTCCCACATGCATGGGTTTGGATATTCGTTCATAGGCTCGTCCATCGGCAAAATCAATTACATCAATACTTTCAGCTTCCGGGTTATTGTACAATTCCCTAACCTTTGTCATAAACGCTCCGGGATCGGCTAATTGTGCGACGACATATTCGAGCAATAACTTATCATCCCTGGAATCGAGCAGCGATTGCGGTATCCGCCATAGCTCCGCGAATTTTGCATTCGTTTTTACTATTTTGCCTTCATGGCTTACCACCAATATCCCGTTATGGATAGAATCCAGCGTTGCATCCATTAGCGAAAGGTTATTGAACAGGGCTACTTCCGCATTTTTATGGGCTATTTTTTCTTTGGCCTCTTCCAGAGCACGATCAACAGCATAAACCAGCCGGTCTAATTTGTCTTTCATTACAAAATCAACCGCCCCATGCTTCAGTATCTCAATGGCCGTTTCTTCGCCAATAGCCCCTGAAACACAGATAAACGGAATATCGGGACATAACTTTTTGCACACGGCCAGCGCGCCGAATGCGTTGAAGCCGGGCAGTTTATAATCTGCCAGGATGATATCGTACCTGTTTTCACTTAGTAATGTAGTTAATTCTGTCTCTTTTTCAGTTCGTGTCATTATTAAATTATCCGTAAGATCATTCAGATACTCACGGATAATCTCGAAGTCCCGCTGGGAATCTTCAAGAGAAAGCACGTTCAGGACAGCATGTTTCTCCGTCATATGTCAAATTTTATTCTTCAGGTTGTGGAAGCTCATTAATGGTTGCCCAGAATTTACCGACATTTTTAATGGTGTCCATAAACTCTGAAAAATTAACCGGTTTGACAACATAGGCATTGGCTCCCAATTCATAACTTCTTTTCAGGTCTGTTTTTTCCCGCGATGAGGTCAGCATCACCACGGGCAGTGTCTTAAGTGCTGGATCGGTTCGAATGACCTGGAGCACTTCAATTCCATCCATTCTCGGCATTTTTATATCCAGCAGCAAAACCACGGGATTTTCTTTTCTTCGCGATTTGTATTTTCCTTCACAATGTAAATATTCCATCGCCTCAACTCCGTCTTTTACGACGGCTACCTGGTTGTTCAGGCTGCAACCTGCAATTGCCTCAAGGGTCAATTCTGCATCTCTCGGGTTGTCTTCCGCTAAAAGAATCGTTTTAGATAGTTTCATATAAGTTGTTTTTGGGGGGCATTAAGCATAAAACAAAGAAATTTGGTTAAGTTTTATATGATTTCGTTACTAAAGTTACTAATTTTTTTCGGCAATGAAAAATAAAACGTAGCGCCTTTTTTTTCTATGCCTTCAGCCCAGACACGTCCTCCGTGTTTGTTGATGATCCGCCTTACATTGGCAAGTCCTATCCCCGTGCCTTCAAATTGACCGGAAGTATGCAACCGCTGAAAAACGCCAAATAATTTATTGGAATGGGCCATATCGAAACCGATCCCATTGTCCTTGACGTAAAAGATAAATTCCTCAGGATCCTCCTTAAAACCAGCTTCAATTACGGCTTTTTTGTTAAAACTGGTGAACTTTACAGCATTGCTCATTATATTAATCCAAACCATACATAATAGGTTATAATCTCCGTTGACGACAGGCAGCCCCGGTACGATCAATTTAATCTTCCGGTCCCTGATGTCCGGCATGATTGTATCCATTGCTTCACGAAAAACCGCGTTCATATCAATTTCACTGATATGCAGCGCCGACTGGCCTGAGCGGGCGAATTCGAGCAGGTCATCGATCATTTTGCCCATCTGTTCTGTCGAATCGGAAATAGAGTCAAGATAGGTCTGCCCCTGGGCAGGCAGCAAATCCCGGTACTTTTCATTCAGGAATCCTACAAATCCGCTGATATGCCTGACAGGGGCCCGCAAATCATGGGATACAGAATACGAAAAAGCTTCCAGTTCCCGGGTAGCCCTTATTTTTTCCCGGACAATCGTTTGCAGATGAAGTTTTTCATCGGCCAGGACCTTTTTCTGGTCATTATTATTTAAAATGATCAGCAATAATGAGATTGCATTATGAAACAGGTCCAGGTCAACTTTTCCAATTTTAGCCGCATTATCAATCCTGATAAAACCGTAACCGAAAAATGAAGATTTGATTTCAATCAGGTTTTGTTCACCGGCTGGATCCGATGGCAGGTAAACAATTTTTAATTCAGGCCATATCTCCCGAAGCGCTTCGGGAAAAAATTCCATGATCTTTTCATTTGATGAGAACTGGTTGAGGGTTACCATCAACAAAAAGAGATCAGTCGTCCTGGAAGTCTTTTTATTCATGATTCCCGGTCAATTGCTTCGCATATTCAGGGGCATTTTCAGCCAGCCATTCACCGGGTTTAACATAGTAAGGGTTTTTCATGATCAACCCGTCTTTACTTATAGTGTATGGGTGCGTCTGCAGCACTTTCATGATTGTCTTGCCATCAAAGCGCGTCAGGTTATACATGCAAATACTGACCCAGGGTTTTCCGGGCACGAAATAATTTAAACCCGATTCATAAGCCATCAGCTTTTTCAGATCCAGCTCCCTTTCAAGGGCCCATTCCATGTCTGCAGAAGCCCTGATATCTTTTTTCCCTTCTTGCTGGCTTTGCTCAAAGATCTTTTCCAGGTTCCGGATCATTCCGGAAGGTGAAAACTCCCCGTCCTGGTAATACACATCATCTGCAATATTTATATTCAGATGGTGATGCCCTGAAATAAGGTCTATTTCTTCCGGAAATTCAGCGAGCAATTTCTCAAATGTTTCGTCGGTGCTGTTCCCCGAAGGGATGTAATGGACTACTGCCTCATCTTCAATTCCCTGCCTGATGAAGGCGAAGATGATATCATTTCTTTCTTTATCGGTTTCATATAAACCGCAAAAATGGACGCCATTGTTGCATTCATGGCCCCCGAAGCCGAGTTTGACCCGTTCCTGGTCAGATGTTTGGTAATACATGGCTATTGTTTTTTGGTATAGTGAAATAGAAAACTGCTCCTTTTTTAAGTTCAGCCGTAGCCCATGTGCGGCCCCCGTGTTTGGCAATGATCCTGCTGACAAGCGCCAGCCCTATGCCGTTTCCTTCAAAATCATCCGAAGAATGTAAGCGCTGAAAAACACCGAAAAGCTTATGCGCGAATTTCATGTCAAAACCGGCACCATTATCACTGACAAAGAATACGAATTCTTCATCATTTTCCTGGAAACCGATGTCAATCCTGGTTTTCTTCGTTAACCTGGTAAACTTGACAGCATTGCTCAACAGATTAATCCAGACAAGGCGTATCAGGTTATAGTCTGCATACACCCGGGGCATGTCAGGGATGGTCCATTTGATGTCGCGACCGGCAATATCCTGGCTGACCGCTTTCAAGGCCTCCGCGAAAACATCATCCATTGCCATGATTTCGCATTTCAGTTCCGATTTGCCCGATCGTGAAAATTGCAGCAGGTCCTCGATCAGTTCCCCCATATGTTGGGCAGAGCTGGCAATATTGCTGATATAATGATTGCCCTTTTCAGGGAGCAGATGCTGGAAATTAGCCTTCAATAGCCCGATGAAGCCGCTGATATGCCTGATAGGCGCCCGAAGGTCATGAGAAACCGAATAAGAAAACGACTCCAGTTCCCGGTTTAATTCTTCAAGCTGGGCGGTGCGTGCCAGCAATTCAGCCTGAACGTATTCAAGCTTTTCCATTTCTTTCTGTAACCTGGCATTCACTTCCTTAAGCTGTTTCGGGCTCGGTAAGGCGAGGATTTTGGGAAGGATGGGCCAGACCGCGATTGCGGTGGCAAGTGAAATGGCGGCACAGATCGTATCGATGGTTGCCTGCCACCAGTCGACGGGCCACCAGAGATCGATAATATGGACTAAATGTGTAGCGCCGCAGGCAAGGATAAACAAGCCAAACAGGAAAATTATCCAGGTAAAGGGCATATCCTTTCGTTTCCGGACAAAAACGATGAGGAAAACAGGGATTGAGCCATAAGCGATCGCTATGATCCCATTCGAAATCGCCATGACCATCATCAGTAATGGTGACATTTCCCCTGAATCAGCGCCGGGGATCTGCATCTTACCGGGCATAAAAAGTATAGGAAAAATGATCAAAAATGCAAGTGCTGCCGCCGGGACGACCACCCGGGGGATGAGCCCGATGGATTGGCGCATCAGGCTTTTTTTCGGTGCAAAAGCCTGGACGTTAAATTTGCGGAGGCGAAGGCTGTTGGTTACTACAAAGATGGAGCTGAAGGCCATGGCGCCGGCTGCAAACATAGGGCTCAGCAGTCCGAAAGCTGCCACAGGGATCAGGGCCAGGTTATAGATCAGGGCCCAGATGAGGTTTTGCACTATGGTCTGCGAAGTGCCCCGTGACAGGGAAACTGCACGGCTTATTCCTGCCAGGTCACCGCTGATAAGGGTGATGCCGGCGGCAGCCATCGAAATGTCGGTGCCGGTGCCAATAGCAATGCCAACATCTGCCTGGGCCAGGGCGGGGGCATCGTTAATCCCGTCGCCCACCATCACAACGATGGGGTGGGCATAGTTACCCATTGAGCCCGTGGACTGCAGTTGTTTGATCACGTCCACTTTATCGCCCGGCAGCACTTCGGCAATGACCCTTTCGATGCCAACCTGCTTTGCAATGGCATCAGCAGTATTCTGGTTATCGCCGGTCAGCATAACGAGTTCGAGCCCCAGCTGGTGCAGTTCAGCAATTGCTTCCCTGGCGCCGGCTTTTACCGTATCGGCAACGGCAATCAGCCCGATGGCCCTAGGTGCAATCTCAGCTTCAGCTTTACCCGCAGCAACGATCATCACAGTTTTCCCTTCCAGTTGCAACCGGCTGATCTCTGCCTGGATGTTTTCCGTACTGATACTTTCATTGCGCATCATCCGCGGATTTCCGATAATGACATTCTGCCCTTCCACCACGGCACGGATGCCTAATCCGCCATAAGCCAGGAACTGTGCAGGGTTGGCAGGTTCAAGTCCTTTAGCTTTGGCGTAATTTACAATGGCCTGTGCCAGGGGATGCTCCGAACCCAGTTCGGCACTGGAGGCAAGCTGGAGGATATCCTCCGATGTAAGCCCTTCGGCCGCAATGAGATCAGTAACTTCCGGCACCCCTTTGGTAATTGTACCGGTTTTATCCAGGACAACAATTTGCACGCGGCCGGCTTTTTCCAGCATCTCGCCGCTTTTAAACAGGATGCCATTCTCCGCTCCCCTGGAAGTGCCGACCATCACCGCTGTGGGAATGGCAAGGCCAATGGCGCAGGGACAGGCGATGACGAGCACCGCAATGGCATTGATCATGGCGATGTCCCAGCCGGCGTTGACAATCAGCAGCCATCCTAAAAAGGTGAACAGGGCGATCCCGATTATTATGGGGGTGAAGTATTTTCCGATCTCGTCGGTTAGTTTTTGTATAGGCGCTTTGCCGACCTGGGCTTCACGGACCAGCTTAATGATCTGTGCCAGTGTTGTGTTTTTCCCGACCCTGGTGGCTTCCAGCCTGATATAGCCTTCCCGGTTGATCGTTGCACCTATCACTTCATCGCCCGGTCCTTTGCTCACCGGCATCGACTCGCCGGAAATCATGGATTCTTCAAATGTCGACTTCCCTTCGATGATTATTCCATCGACAGGCACTTTCTCACCCGGGCGGACCACCACGATATCGCCGATTTCAACCTCATTGATATTGATCTTTTGTTCAAACCCACCCCTTAGAACAGTGGCAGTTTTTGACCTCAATCCCATCAGGGCTTTTAACGCTTCTGTCGTTTTCCCTTTGGCTCCGGATTCCAGGAACCTGCCGAGCATAATGAGCGTAATGATAGCTGCCCCGGTTTCAAAATAAACATAATCACTTTTTATGATCCCGATGGTCACCAGAAAACTCGAAATGTAAGCTACTGACGAGCCCATGACGATGAGGACGTCCATATTGGCATGGCCGTACCTCAAGCTTTTAAATGCACCCCTGTAAAGTGAGCGGCCTACGAAGAACTGGACTACGCCGGCCGCCAGCAGCATGACGTAATTATCCGCGATGAACCCCGGCGCGCCAAAATCTCGTGCCATGCTGTAAATGATAAGAGGGATCGTGAAGAAAAGGCCAACGATCAGCAGGTTCTTTTGCTTGTCGTGCTCTTTAGCCCTCGCGGATGCTTCAACATCATCCTCCTCTTCAATTGATTCATCGACCTTAACAATATTGAAACCGGCTTTCCGGATTACTGCTGTGAGTTCCTGAATGCTTATCATGGAAGGCAGATATTCCACCGTAAGGCGCTCATTTGAAAAAATGACACTGGCTGTCAGTACGCCTTCCTGCCTGCTGATGATCTTTTCGAGGTTTATCGAATCTGAAGGTTCTTTTAACCCTAATATGGGTAATTCAGCCTTTGCGATGGAAACATCATAGCCTACCTGCCTGATCCGGCCGATGATATCCTTTTCGGATACCTGTAGGGGTTCAAAATCAATAGTGGCTTTTTCCGTGGCAAAATCAACATGGGCAGAACTTACCCCGGGAAGCTTGCCGACATTCATTTCGACGGATAGTGCACAATTTGAGCACGACATCCCTTTTAAAGCCAATTCTATTGTTTTTATCTTACCCATAAATTATCCCATCGTATTCTGGCTATTATTTTTAAGTAATGAAAAATAAAAAGCGGCCCCTTTATCAATTTCTGCTTCAGCCCAGGTCCTTCCCCCATGTTTCATGATGATCCGGCGGACATTGGCAAGCCCGATGCCGGTCCCTTCAAAGTCTTCAGTGGCATGAAACCGTTGAAAAACGCCAAATAATTTCTGGGCATATTTCATGTCAAACCCAACGCCATTATCGCGAATGAAAAACTTGTATTCTTTTTTATCAATCGAATACCCGATTTCGATCCTTGGGTGAATTCTGTCACGTGTGAACTTCACTGCATTGCTAAGCAGGTTGATCCAAACCTGGCGCAATAAATTGAAGTCACCGTTAACCACCGGCAGTTTTTCGAGGATCCAATCAATTTCCCTACCATTCAGATCATGTTCAATCGAATGCATTGCTTCTTCAAGCACTGTATTCATGTCGATATCAGCCATATGCAGGTCCTGTCGCCCGGTGCGGGAAAACAGTAATAAATCGTCGATGAGCGTACCCATTTGCTGTGTAGAGCTTTTTATCGAATCAAGGTAATGCTTTCCTTTTGCCGGGAGCAATTCATGAAATTGTTTCACCAGCAGGTCGACATAGCCGTTAATATGCCTCAGTGGTGCGCGCAGGTCGTGTGATACGGAATAGGTAAAGGCTTCAAGCTCCGAATTGGATGCTTCGAGCTGTGAAGTGCGCAAAGCGATCCGCAGCTCGAGCGTTTCATTAAGTTTTTTAATTTCTTCCGCGGCAATTTTACGGTCGGTGATATCGATGGTGTAACCGGCAAGGAAGGTTCTTGATCCGATTATAATGGGAAATTTGATCGTTTCATAGGCACGGCCGTTCATTTCTTCATCCAGTTTAAGGATGATGCCTTTGGAAGCGACTTCCCAGTCATCTGTCGTGAATTTGGATGCGTAATCCGGAGGGAAAATTTCATACATGGTTTTTCCGGCCATTTCAGAGCCGGATATACCAACCATCTCGAGGTAATTTTCACTTGCTTTAAGCACGCGGCTTACATCAGGGCTCACTTCTTTTATAAATGCAAAAATGGGGGAGTATTTGATAAACATCGAGAGAAGCTCATTGCTTTCATGCAGCGATTCCTGCACCTTAAGCTGGTCTTCAAGAATATTCAGCAGGGCTTCCCTCGACCGTTCAGAAATTTCAAGTAATCTTTTCGATTCGGCCTCATTTATTTTATTGCTTGTAATATCCATGAAGATGGTAGCAAAATACCCGGGCTTAACAGGAACAACCGAGACATAAAAATTTTTGTTCATACTTTCGAAGAAAGTCTCAAATGAAACCGGCTGATTGGTTAAGAGGACCGATTGGTATTTCTGTAAATAGGGAGGGTCATCCGATCCGTATAATTCAGAGCCCAGGGCCCCCCTTGCCTCAGGGCCGGTGATGGCCGTAATTCTTTCAAACGCCTGGTTTACGTCCAGAACACGGTAATCCTTGGCATTCCCATTGTTCCCGTAAATCATTTCATGCAATACCACACCTTCCGCCATATTTTCAAACAGCAGGCGGAACCGTGATTCACTCTCCTGTAATTCCTCCCTGGCTTCCATCATTTCTCCGCTTAAACGCTGATGCAGCATGATGATAAGCCCAAAAGTCAGCAGCAAGCTCACTATAAGGGCATCGAGAAAAGGGATTGCATTAAAAAGGGTCGGGGTAAATAAGTCGTTTACCGATGTCCCCTGGGCGATCATGATCGTCCTGAACGCAAAAATGCTACCGTGGATTACAAGCACAGAAGCATTAAAATGCGAAGAAGCAATAATCCCGCGGTTTTTAACGGTAAATAGGCTATAGGCCGTCATGTAAGAGATTATCGCTATGGTGATGTTTATCAGGATAGAACGGACCTGGATATTATCAATTATAAGTAAAAAGAAAAGCAGACCGCATAAATAAACCAGGCTTAAGGGGATAAGTAATTTGAAATTCAGCGATTTACCGGTGAATTGATTTATTCCGAAATTCAGGAAAACGGTACCAATGATGATCATTGTATTCTGGATGATGATCACAAGGGGGAGCCAATCCGGGTTATCCCGGAAAAGCATAATGCCAAAACCGAAAACTTCTGCTATACTCCAGAGGAGCCACCAGCCCACGCCTTTGTATGAATTTTTCGATTTGTACTGGAAATAAAATACGATGACCTGGATCAGGTGGGTAACCCCAAGCATAAGGACGATAGTCCGGAGATCTATTTCCATCATGAATTCAGGTTTTCTGGTTAAAAGTACTTCTTTTTAAAAATTCAACTGATTCATTCCGATCCGCTGATATTTTCCTGGCTGGGGTAACGGATCGGTTCCCCCAGGCGGTTGAGCAGCTCATTTACTTCACGTTTTAACTCCCTGTTGCGGTCTTCACGGCCCAGGGTAACCATTTGCCAGCGCTGCAGCTCCTCAATCTGGCGCTGTATCCTTTCCTCATCTTTTTTGCGCCCGCTGATGTCAGTGATAGCAGCAATAAATCCTGTGACCGTACCAGCCTGGTTTTTCTCCGGGACATAAATAACTGATGCTGTCCAGGGTTCACCTTTAATGAAATTCATTTCAATATCAAAGCCGGTGAATTGTCCTGAAAATGCGATATCTATATACGGTTTGGATTTATTGAACGCTTCTTCTCCCACTATACCAGGGATATATTTCCCGATAAGATCTGCAGGCAGCAATCCAAATAATTCAGCAAAGGGCAGGTTAACGAACTTAAAGCACAATTCGCTGTCGACCTGGGAGATGTAAACCGGGAGATGGTTCGTGATAAACCTTAATTGCTGCTCACTTTCGGCCAGGGTATTCTCGGCAAAGCGTACAGACGTCACATCCCGCTGGATCCCGAAATGGCCGGTAATCCTTTTATCCTGGTCGTAAAGGCAAAGATAATCCCCTTCGATGATCATGTCGGATCCGTCAAATTTCTTTTCCCTTGTATCCACATGAAGGTGTCCGTTTTCGAGTATTTCCTTAAAAACCTGCCGTCCCTGTTCTATATCATGGGCGAAAAAGTCAGCCGGTGTCATGCCCAGGAATTCTTCCTCAGTCGCTCCATACTGGTCCAGCATAGCTTTATTGACTTTCGTGATCCTCTGGTGTTCAAAAATATAATCAAGGATTTTTTCCTTATCAACATCCTCATTCCAGGTAATAGGTTCATCCAGCATAAAAAAGAAAAAACCGTCCAGCGACTGGGTGAAGAAAAGATTCAGGCGCTCTTCGCTATCCTTCAGTTTTTGGGACATTATTTTATATATGGTGATATCACGGCCGACACACAGGATGGAAATTGGATTGCCGGCTTCATCACGGATGATGGTGAACAGGATTTCAAGCCAGAAGGTAGAGCCATCTTTATTGTAAAATTCTAAATCGACAGGATGATCATAATGATAAGCGGGATCTGCAATAACTTTAGGCAATTCACTGGAATACAATTTCATCAGGGCCTCATAAGAGGCTGACGTGACTCTTTGCTTTATCGGGGCATTTTGTATTTCTTCAAGGGTAAAGCCCCTTAGTTTTTCCATTGAAGGGCTGATATAGTATGTTTTCAGGTTCAGGTCCATCAGCCATACCATATCGGTCATATTATCCGCAAGCAGCCGGTACTGGGCTTCGCTTTTCCGCAGCTCCGCCTCAGTGAGCTTGCGGTGGGTAATGTCACGCACACTAGCCTGAAGATAAACTTTGTTGTTAATCCTGATTGCGTTCAGCCTGACCTCAGCATCGAACGGGGTCCCGTCATACCGGCAGTGCACCCATTCAAAAGCTTGAGTTTCACCTTTAAGCGCCGCATTGATCTTTTCAAGCGCCTTTTCTCTTGAATTGCGCCCATCGGGCTGAAATTCAGGAGAAAATCGATATGGGGGCTGCCCGATGATCTGTTCCTTCGTGCATCCAAATTTCTCCAGGGTTTTGGGGTTACAATCAATAAAAGTATCCTCATCCATCAGGAATAATGCATCATTGCTTTGCTCAAAGAGGGTCTGGTATTTTGTTTCACTTTCCCTCCTGGCTTCTTCCATCTGTTTGCGTTCCGTGATATCCCTGACTATAAGCTGGATGGAAGGCTTGCCCCCGTAAACGAACGGAATAGCAGTGGTTTCGACGTCGATGACCTGTCCGTCAAGTCGTATAAATTTCTCCTGGGTAAGTTCCGCCTTGGCATTATTGACCATTATGCTTTTAATGCGTTGGAGGGCAAGCAGTTTATATTCCGGATGCACAAAATCCAGGGCCGTGCGGCCGATCAGATCCTCTGCAGATTTTGCTCCCATGCTTTCGATAGCAGATTGGTTAGCATAAATGATCCTGCCTTCACTATGGACAACGATCGCATCGGGGGAAAGCTCAACCAGCCCTTTGTACTTGCTTTCACTTTCTTTCAGCTTTTGTTCCGCCAGCTTACGTTCGGTAATTTCATGGGCATTCTGGCTGTCGAGCTCTTCCTGGTGTATTTCAAGCTCATTGATTATCCCTGTGATTTCTGCCCCGGGATCACCGGATGAGGCCATTTCCTTCAGCTTTTGCAGCAGGTCACGTGTCAATTGGCGAAGGTTTTGGTTCTCTGGAAGTTTACCTGTTCCCATTGTAACTCAGTTAATTTGGTCTTAAAGATAATTTGTTAGCTACAATTCTATATATTTTAAATATAATTTATTTCTGACCCTGGGAAATGATTATGAATGAGAATTACTGCAGGGCAATCCAACCGTTACATTTGATTCAAATTTGAAGGGGACTATAAGCTATCTCCGACAGTGATCGAACCGGATAAGCCGATAGTCAGGGTAGCCCCGCTCTGGATGCTTATCGATTTACAGGACCCGGTGGTGGTTATTACCGGATTGGCATTAGGTGCGACATTTGGGATTACAGCCTGCCTGGATAAGTCAGGGACACCGCAGGCGTTCCAGTTTCCGGGATTGTCCCAGGAATTGTCTACACTGCCTGTCCAGGTCGGATGCAGGCCTGATGCCACGATACCGTCGGTATAATACGTTGACTGCGGCATATCGATAAGTACATTACCCAGGTTATCTGTGAATTCGCAAGAAGGGCCGTTTTCAAACCAGCCCAGGGCAACCGGATTGCAATTCAGGGCAGGGTAATTAAAATTCAGTGTGCACAGGGTAGATCCGTTGGCCAGTGTCACCGAACCGCCATACCATTGTATTACGATCCATCTTTTGCCGTTTTCACCCTCATTATCACCGACCTGAAATGCAGAGCCGAAAGCCGGGTTCTTCACAAAAGAATTCGAATAGGTAATGATAGCCGGATCATATTCAAGATAAAGTGTGAAGCCGCCAATGGTAGTGAATCCGTTAACCGTAATGGGTACAGGCAGGGCACCCTGGACGGGATTGGCAATAGTGGGTGCAAAAGCTGAAGGCGCGGTGCGGTTCGAGATACCTCCGTCAAGGTAATATTCATATTTTGGTGTATCGCTCAGCAATGCCAGTGTTGCCCCACTGTATCTTTTATACTGGCAAACCGCGCCGAATATATATGACCAGTTAAGAATCCCGGTACCCGTAACATAGTAGAACACAATACTGGCCAGCGATGAACCGTCAGGTAGGCTGACATTTGCTGCCCCCGTCCACGCAAATACCAGTTTGCCTTGTGTATAGCCGGATAATGGTGAAGTATAAGTAACAGTCATCCCCGGGAGACTGGTATTTGTTGCTGAGGAAATATACCGAACCCGGGTGGTGTCAAATATCATAGTAAGTGTAAACTGGCCGATGTTGTTAAATCCGGTAACGGTTACCGGGACCGGGGCTGTCTGGGAACCTGGAACAGCAGTGGTGATACAGCCGGCCGTGGTCACCGGGGCATTTTGTGACCACAGACCCGGCTTAAGGATCAGGATGAAAAAGACCAATGGTAAAATTAATTTCATGATTTGGATAGCGGTTTCAGGGGTGACATTTACATGATGGTAATTTTAGCGATTGAATCCACAGACTATTTTTCCAAAACCAGCCTGCTGCCAATCGTGTTGATTTCGTAATGGACATCAAAAGCCAGCAGGAAAATATTATCATTGTTTGCGTCGTTTAAGCCGTCACGGTATAACCGGCACATGATCATGCTGCTTATATTTTTATCACTTTCAGTGACACCGGATGAAGGTATATTAGTGATGTTATGCACTTTTAATCCCCCCGGGGTTGCACTGGAAGAAACATTGGAAGTAGTACCTGTAAATGCTTCCCCAAGATCCTTCCATTCATAGTCCATTCCCCAGGTAACGTCAGAGGTGGATGATCCGGCAGATACCCAGTGTACATGCGGGTAGATGGTCGTTCCTATTTTCCAGGAATGGGGCATCTGGAGCTCAAAAAAGATTTCATTCATAGCTATCCCGGAAAACCTGTAGCCATAGAGATTTCCCTGTAGCTGGGCAAAGACCGGGCTGGTTCCGCCTGACGCCCTCAACACAACTGAGATCCTCAAATCTTCCCAGACCGAAGCAGTACCATCCATCATTAATGTGCCGTCGGTTTCAAAAGAAGAATAGTTGGTTTCGTCCCCGAACGTCACAGCATCGAGATTAAGTCCGTCGGCCGCAATTTGTTTCCAGGTATCGGTTTCCCAGTACCAGAACGACTTCAGGTCAGTATCATAGACAATTACACCATCAGCAGGTGTTGTCAGGCCCAGGGAAGTTTTCTGGGAGGTAGTCATACGTGGGACCATCATTCCTTTAGTGGTGGAATTTACATCCAGTACGGCACCCGTTGCAGGGGTTGTATAAGCGGGATCATCGGTAATGATCATTTCCTGTGCTTCACTGATAACGGCTATTCCCAGCGTGAAAAGCAAAATGTGGAGTAGTAGTCTGGTTTTCATGGAAGTGGTATTTAATCGGTTTAATCATTGTGGTTTAAAAGGTCACCGGTAGATTGTTTTTTCTACCGGCGACCTGGTTGATTGTTTGAAATAGAATTGTTAGTTTTTGAGGAGTTTAATAGTTTTGACCATGTAATCATTTGCTGATTTGAATTTCAGCGCAGCAGTATACAAGCCGGCAGATAATTGAGAAGTGTTTATTCGTACTTCATGGAAACCGGCTGTCTGTATCTCATTTACGACAGACGTTGAACAGTTGCCCAAAAGATCATAAACCTCAAGGGTTACCAGTCCGTTTTCCGGAAGATTATAAGATAGGGTGACATCGTTGCCGAAAGGATTCGGGTAGTTGCTCATGGTAATATTTTCTGCTACCGGCTTTTCGTCGATGCCGAGTGCATTGCCATTGATTGCCTCTATTCCCAGGACTGCATTCCCGATCACTTCATACCTTTCATCCGCAATTTCATTCAGCGGATCGCCGGCTAATGTGAACATCACAGGGTTTGAACCGGTGAACCCTGCGGCAGTTTTCAGCCTCAGTGTTATGAATTCGGTATTTTCCAAAAGGTACAGCGGAGTTGATGAATTCCAGCCGATCCTGAGCTCATTACCCTGCACAGCCCAATCGAGCTGGCCACCGGCACCGTTCATAACTACATCCTTCACTTCGACCAGTTCGGATGGGAAATTCAGGATCAGTGAAACTGCACCGACTATTGATGCATTGACCATCCTTATGGGCAGATCGAATTCCTGCTCCCCGCCAATTTGCCTGCTACCGGAATAAACCAGTTGCAGGGTTGTACTGGCTGCTTTGGTCATTACGGGATTAAAGCTGCGGTTAAAGTCGCCTGTTACCAACCCATAAATATCCTGGGTTAAGTTGCTGCTTACCTGTAAGTAAACTTTAGGGTAAGATTCAGTAGCCGTATTACTCGAAATGGTTGTGCCTGCTTTCCAGAATGTCCATTTCCTGTCCATTTGAGTACCGTAAACAAAATAATACTGAATTCTCCCTGCATCAGTGCTGTTTATTGTCAGATCCTGGCTAAGGCCAACAGTCCCGATATCTCCGGCATAGAATTTAACTTTTTCAATAGTGGAGGTGTGCGTGCTCCAGTAATTTGTCTGTGCAGCATCGGTTGTGTTGATTGCACCTGTATTTGGCATCGTACAGGTAACTACAAGGTCATATTCACATTCAGGGCAGATGTCGGTCAGTTCATAATGTCCTGTTGCGTCGGCAACAGTAGTCCCAACCAGGGTTTCATGAGCGGCATCAGAGGTTTTGTAAAGCTTGACAACGCAATCTTCTTCTGTCAGCGGAATATTTCCCGATGAATGATAGTAATAGATCGTCCCGCTAATTGTTCTCCGCTGATTAGCGGTTATTTTCACCGCATTGGTGAATTTCACACATTCCGTTCCGGAAACCGAGGTGGTAACCTTACGCCTGAACCAGGTATCAACACTGATCGTACCCGGATCGTAAGTTGATGAAATGGCTTCAGGGATGTCGCTGAATCCTTCAGTAGCGCTTGTAATGCCCGATTGCCACTGGTAGGCCGGGGTGCCTTCGCCGCTGGCTTCCGTAACACTGGAAAGCGCTGCTGCATCTTCACCTGCGCAGAGGGTCTGCTCATTGTCAATTGCACCGGCACTCAGGTTGATTATTGTAACCATGACAGCATTTGAATATTCGGTCAATTCTGTTCCGCCAAGACTGGCTTTGGCCGCGCGACGGAACCAGGTATCAACAGATATTGCTGCCGGGTCGTAGGTCGATAACGTAGCGCCCTCAATATCACTGAACCCTTCGGTTGCACTTGTTGTGCTCGATTGCCACTGGTAGGTGATTGTCCCGTCGCCGGAAGCATCAGTTGCGCTGGCAAATGCAGCGGCATCTTCAGCTTCGCACGAGGTCTGGTCATCGGTAATGGCACCGGGGATGAAATTGATGACAACGACTGCTATGACATTGCTGAATTCAGAGCAGGAAGTCCCGCTATAGGTTGCGGTAGCCTGCCGGCGGTACCATGTGTCGGCGGTCTGAGTGCCAGGATCGTAAGTTGATGCAATTTCACCATCAATATTGCTGAACCCTTCCGTTCCGCTGGTGGTGCTCATCTGCCACTGGTAAGAAACGGTTCCATCGCCGGAAGCGTTGGTCTCGCTGGTTAAAGCTGAGGCATCAGCCCCTTCGGCGATATATTGACCGGTACCTATGGTTCCGGCAGTGATAGAAATAACATTTACAGCGACTGCATTGCTGTATTCAGAACAGTTAGTACTGTTAAGGGTCGAGGTAGCCATCCGGCGGTACCAGGTGTCGACAGCAACGGTGCCCGGATCGTAGCCGGCTGTGGTTGCTCCATCAATATTGCTGAAACCTGTTGATTCGCCCGTGGTACTGAGTTGCCATTGGTAGGCTATCGTACCTTCCCCGGAAGCTTCACTGACGCTGCTGAGCGCTGCTACATCAACGTCTTCGCAAAGGAGTTCACCACCGCTGATCGTTCCCGCATCAAAATTGATCACGGTTACTTTAACCACATTGCTGTATGCGGTGCATTCTGTTCCTCCAAGCGTAGCTGTTGTTTCGCGGCGGAACCAGGTGTCAACTGAAACCGGGCCGGAATCATAATAAAAGGCGGTTGCCCCTGAGATATCACTGAACCCTTCGGTTGCACTTGTTGTGCTCGACTGCCACTGGTAGGTGAACGTACCCTCGCCCCATGCATAATTTGCATTGAATTCGGCAACGTCATCGCCTTCACAAATCGTCTGGTCAACAGTGATTTGCTCAGGGTCAAAATCAACCAGCTCAATTACAGAGGGGATATAATAATCGCTTTGTGGCTCATCAATGAATGGAAGATAAAGCGGAGGGAGCGCTCCGAATTCACATGAGGTGCCTTCCGCATTTTCATAGAATGTAATATTTGTAGAATCATCGATGGTACCTACATTAAAGCGCAGGGTAAAAAGTATTGCACCATCAGCTAAAGTCACCCCCAGGGGATCCAATGTATTGGGATCATAAGCAGATACTACAATCGTATCTGCAACAGCGGTGTTAGCCTCAAAAGTTGTCCAGTCAACGATGGCGGGATTGACGTAAATTATTGACGGGGTATTGATCTCATCATCGGAATACATCAGAGTAAGCGAGAATTGCCCTACTGCGATAAAATCATCAACAGTAACCGGCAGATCAATGGTTGAAGTACCCTGGCAAATCGTAGCACCTGTAATGGTGGTAACAGGATTTCCGGGTATCGGTTGTGCATTGCTGCACAATGCAGCAAAGAGCATTACAACCAGGAAGAATAAAGACTTTTTCATAATGAATGATTTAAATGTTAATACACACTTTTTTTTCTTTACCAGGCTTTAACCAATTTAATGGTATGCGCCCGCACATCATTATCAGAAATTACCCTCAGGGTGGCCAGGTATACCCCGGGAACAAGCATTGCAGGGTCAATGGTCAGGGTATGATTACCGGTCTGCTGGTATTCATTTAGCTCAACTGACAATGTATTTCCCACCAGGTTGCTTATTTCAAGGGTTACCCTTCCGTCCGTCGGAAGTGTATAGCTAAAGGTTGTGGATTCGTGAAATGGATTCGGATGATTGCTTAATTTCAAAGAAGTTCCTGCTACCGGTTCATCAATGCCCAGTGATGAAGCTTCAATATTCACTATGCTGAGCACGGCATCTTCGATAGCCATATAATTTTCATCGGCTAATTCGTTCAAAGGATTATCAGCCAGGGTGAACCTGATTACATTGCCGGTTGTAAAAGCCGGGGATGTTTTCAGCTTCAGGGTCAGTAGTTCGTCATTATCATTATACCAGTAAGGATTCTGGCTGAACCAGCCGATCCTTAATTCGTTGCCGGTGACGGTCCAGTCAATCCCGGAGCTTGAGTTGTCCATCTGAACATCCTGGATGGCCAGCATTTCTGCCGGGAAATTCAGGATGAGGGAAATGGCACCTACGCTGGATGCTTTAACGATCCTGACCGGAAGTTCGATTTCAGAATTGGCGCTGGCATAGACGGTCCCATTGTTGACAAGGTTCAATGCTACGCCGGAAGCTTTCTCCTGGCCACCGCTGAAACTGCGGTTGAAGTCACCGGTACATAAACCGTAAATATTGGCGGTGATGTTGCTGCCTGCAATAAGGCTTACAGCAGGATAAGACTCAACAGGGGTGCTGTTTGTGCTGATCGTCTGGCCGGTACGCCAGAAAGTCCAGGCTGCACCTTTATTGTAAGGGGTCCCGTAAACAAAATGGGCTTTGATAAGTTGTGCGTCTGAGCTATTGATAAAGAATGGCCCGCCGGTAACATCACCGGAATAAAACCTGACTTTCTCAATAGTGTAAGGATTAGCACCCCAGAAATTTACCTGTGCGGCATCAGTCGTATTGACGCTACCGCTTGTAGATTTAGTAGAACTGACCCTCAACTCGTAATCTCCCGGGCAAAGGTCGCTGAAAGCAAAAGTCCCGTCGGTTACAGTATAGTCTGAACCAACCTGTGATCCGTCCTGGTAAAGTTTTACCTTAACGTCGGTGAGCAATGGGGTGTTTGAAAGGTTATAATAAGTTAAGTTACCGCTGATTACACGAAGTTGATTAATTGTAAAATCCTGTCCGTTATTCTCTCCGAAGAGAGAGGGATTGCTGCTGGTAACGCGGATACGGTAAGCAGTTCCGTCATTTGAAGCCGACGGGATTGTTGCATCGATCGTTCCTGAAACCAGGGATGCATTGATGCCGATTTCAGCCGGAGCCGAAAAACTTCCTGCCGGATCCGAGAGCTGTGCAGTAAAGGTATTGCCGGAATCCCACAGGCCACCCGTTGCAGTATAACCGACACTTAACGGGGAACCGGCGCAATAGGTGCCGGTTGTGATGGCGCAGGTAATTTTCGGGCTGTAAACGCCAAAAGGCGAGAAGGAGGTGACCCCGCCCAGGATCTGGGTAAATGGTCCTGTTCCTGATGCAGAAGCTACCGTTGAATAATTCCATGAGCTAGCTGCATAATGCCCAAGGTCGCTGGATACCCGGTTGAAACCAGGGGTCTCATCGCCGGTATTCCATTGGATTTTTACCGTTGCATTGCTTCCGCCTGCTACAGTTTCTTCAAGGTGCCAGGTTTTGTTCACCACATGATCGGTGATCAGTGATCCGGCCGGGACACCACTCCCATCATACGCCGTGTAGAGGCCGTCATCCACCCTTGCACTAATATCATCTGCCGTTGATCCTACCGTGAGCTGGATTGTTACCGGAAGGTATTCCGAAGCCAGCCCTACCGGGTAAGTCACATCAGTGGCGTTATTCATCACCCTCTGGCGCAATGACCCGACACCATTCGTTATCACATAACCTGAACTGCCGTTGCCTGAAATGCTGGCAGATTCACTTAGAATGAGGTCATTGTCGCCGAGAGTGATTTTTCCATTAGCGAAAGTTAGTGTCCCGTTAACCGTTTCACTGTTTGTTATCGTTAAGCCATTTGAATTGTCAAGTGTAAGATTGTCAAATGATGATGGCGAAGACCCCCCGATTTCTGATGCGGAAGTTCCTTTTATGGTTACAGAGCTGCCGTCTGATGCAATAAAGTTTCCGTTATTGACCAGGTCAGCGTTGTTAATAATGATACTGGCCGCCCCCGTCGTTTTACAGGTAGCGCCTGACGTAATTTTAACCTGCTGTGCGTTCCCTGCACCGCAGTAAAGCATTTGAACCGCCAGGACCAGGATGAATGATGTAAAAGTTTTCATGGGTTCTATTTTTGGATGGCGATTAATCAATGGGTATCGGTATACAAGTTCATGTCATCGATGGTCAATACATCTCCTGAATTGCTGGATGTTATCCATATCTCGAAATAGTCGTTTACATGAACACCATCTACATATACATTGGTTGAGAACTGGAATGACTGGTTGGCATTGTTGGACGGGATCCTCACCGTTGTTTCCCCGTAACGTGTTCCGGAATTGCCGTTTTTAACAATGGCTATGTTGATGATCCTGGCCGAAGTGCTGTTTGTCCTGACATTGCCGGAAATAAACATAACAGCATCCCTTACATTGGTTGACAGGTAGGTGATCTTGTTATTCTCAATTTTCCATTTAGTGGTATAACTGGAATATGAACTGAAATTGGACACCCTGTACCAGGTATTTCCTGTAGTAATCGTTGTGCTGGTGGTGTTATTAGTTACAATTAATTTACAATGAGGCGCTGTGGATTCTATCCCTGCATTATTTTCCATGAAAATATCGGCATCCCTTCCGTCGGCGCGGCTGAAATCAAACCCCACATTGAAATTACCAGTATTATTAAAAGAGTTGTTCTGGATGATCATGGATGAATAGCGGAAATTATTTGCTTCTGTAGGAGGTAAATAATTAATACCTACCTGGCCTGCGTTATAATTATAAAAAGTTCCGTTAATAATTGCAACTTCAGATCCGGGTCCGCCTGAAAGCAGGTTGATTCCAATACTACAATTGTAATAATCGCATTCGGAGCTTCTGAAAATTACATCATTTAAGTCGCCGGCATTTATTTCTACAGCAGATGTCAGACAGGAATCAAAATCCACCTCAAAAAGCCAGAAATCTGCAGAATTCGAGACAACGATTCCTTTTGATAAACCGTAAAAATATCCATCCTTTATCTCGTAATAGGTATTCTCACCTGACAGGACAATACCAGGGCCTGGTGTTTCTCCACCATAATAAGTCAGCATTTTAAAATAACATTCCGATATGGCATTAAATGCTGTATCGCCGGAAGGGCAGTAGATGATGGATTCACCGAATGAAATGCCGGTAAACGTGAGCGGATATGGGAGATCTATTGTTTGGGTTGATGTGATTAAATGATCACCACCATCAATTCTTACCACTGTCGGTCCACACATGTGATCCTGCAAGAATTCCATGACTTCTTCAATCGTGGTAAAACTTGCAGATGGTCCTACATCAAACAGATTATCTGCCTGGCAATCATTATTTTTCAATAACCAGTTAGCCCCATGTGCGATAAAGACTCTGTCATTCCAGCGGGTTAACATGGTACTGTCGCTGGCATCTATTTTCTTACCGGATTCAGGCTTTACAACTATATAATCCATATGGGTACCTACATTTTTAACAACGATCTCCAGTCCATTATCAGCAGTTGTTATGGCAGGCAATGTCAATGTGATATCCCCGCTGGCGAGCACAAGGGTTTCTGTTTTCAACAATGTGGCATCAGTTGTTTTTATTACAGGCTTAGCATTAATCTCATTATCTGAGCTGGTTTCCAGGCGGTTCCATTTCGTTCCGTTCCAGAAGTAGTACCCGGGAGTCACATCATGTACGGTGGCGGTGTTATAAACGAGGAGGCTCGTTGCAGGTGTGGTTACCGGAGTGGTTAAAAGCGTACTGTCAAGGCTTACCCTTGGAATGAGCAGACCTTTGTTCGTTGAATATACATCAACCATGGCTGATGTATTGGGGTCAGAATTGTTGTCATTTAATCCGATGTTTTGAGAGAAGCCGGATAAGGCAATGAACATCAGAAGCACGGCTGAGAGGAGAATTTGTTTCATGGTGTCAGAGTTAAATTAATTAATTATATGTAGTTATGTGATAACTCAATTTTCAAAATCGCCGGGATTTACTCCGGGTATAATTAATAGGTGGGGGGTGGTCTATTAAAAAAGGCAAATCTCTAAAGCCTGCTCTGCCCTGTCATCATCAGAGAGTCTAAAGAGATTATGGAAGTTAAAATAGTTGATTGTATATTTTTCAGGCAGTTATATACAATTCATAGTTAGGGTGAGGCTTTTGCAAAGCACGCGCCAAAGTGGTGAAGTGGTGAAGTGGTGAAGTGGTGAAGTGGTGTAAAATACAGAAAATCAAATGGATAAGACGTATATATTTTTTAGTGATATAAGAAGATTCATTTCACCGGACCGGTTGATGCGAAAAGAAATAAGAAAAAAACCGCACAGATGTGCGGAAAAGAGTCTTCAGTCTTCAGTCTTCAGTCTTCAGTCTTCAGAATTAATGAACGATTAGCTTTGTAGCTTGCCTGAAGTTATCGCCGGATAATACAAGGAAATATAATCCCGGCTGGAGCCCGGTCAGATCCAGAGGAATAACTGCTTTAATGTTTTCAGCCTGAAATTCTTTTATCAGGGTTCCTGAAGGAGAATAAAGAAAGATATCCATATTTTCGTTCAGGCCGGGAGAAACATTAATATTGACGCTGTTTTTAGCGGGATTGGGATAGATTGCAAGGGAACCGGCCCGGTTTTCATCGATCCCGACAATCATATCTACGCTGTCGGATGGAGGCGAACTGCAGGTATTGATGGTCACGATCACAAAATATTCGCCGTTAACAGTCACCTGGTAAGTTTGCCCGGTCGCTCCCACGATGATTTCACCATCTTTGTACCATTGGTTGCCGCAGCAGGAGCTGGAGATCAGTTCGGTAAGGTAGATGGTAATTTCGGGTTTTTCAGGGAAAGGAAATTTCCTGACAATGGCTGTTCCGTAAGAAGTCCCGCTGCAATAGGCATCTTCAATGGCCGTGATGGTGTAATCCCCCGGATCAGAAGCAATTATGATAAATGGAGTTGTTTCCAGGTCATTGATAAATACCGAGGTATTTCCGTAGGAATAAGTGAACGACCACGGCGGGGTACCTGTCAGGTCAACCTGGAGATCAGTGTAAACGTTTTCACCGCAAAGTGTGTCTCCGCCTGAGATGGTTGCTGTTGGCAGTTCGGAAACCAGCAGGCCTGTACTGTCAGAAACAGTCGTAAATCCGTCATTGACGACAAGGTGGTATATGCGTGACGAATCCGGATCGATAACCGGGTTGGCCTCTGCAGAGCTCCATGGCGGGTTTCCCGGAGGGGTGCTGGTCCAGAGGTAGGAATAATTCCCGGAACCGCCGCCGGCATTGGAAAATAACTGGCCGGAAGATCCCTTGCAGACCATATACGGCTGGGCAACCGGGTTCACGCTGAGCGGCCCTCCGGTAATCGTGACAATGACCTGGTCGTTATCCTGGCAAAAAGTAGCCTGGTTGGTGATCGTAACGGTGAAAATCGAAGTTTCTGAAAGGATCACGGTCTGGGGGTTTTGCACATCAGGATCAACCAGCAATTCTCCGGGCGACCAAAGGTAGGAATAGACTTCATTACCTCCCGGATCTGCATGAAGGTAGGCAACAGTACCATAATTGATGGTCGTATCGTTCCCTGCATCTGCATCCGGTGTCTCATTAACAATTACGGTAAGCACCGAGCTGGGCCCGGAGCTGCAGGCATTGGTGCCAAAAACGCTGATATCGCCGGATACTGCGCCTTCGCCAAAATCAACCGTAATGGCATTGGTATTTTCCCCGTTCACGATCACGGCGCCGTCCTGGACTTCCCAGGTATAGCCGTTTGCATTTACAATGGCGCTGACACTGTAATAAACACCGGTCTGGCCGGCACATACCGACGTGCTTCCGGAAATCGAACCCGGCTCGCCTACCGGTCCGCAAACATTGCCATTGATATAAAAGTCTTCCTGAGGCTGGTCGGTCAGCACATTGAAATTGGCGTCCGCATATTCGCAGGAAGGGCCGTTATCATAGAAAGCCAGCGTTGAGTTCCCGCTGATATAAGTAAAACTCAGGGTCATGATCGTGCTGCCATCGGGCAGGGTAACTCCCGAACCGAACCAGCCCATGCTGATCCGGTGGTAGCCGCTGCCCAGGTCGATTTCCCCTGTAGGGAATGATGGGAGGGAAGGATTCGGTGTACCCCCGGTAAAATGCATGACGGAGTAATTATAATCGATAGAAAGAGAGATCGCGCCGATATTATTGAATCCTGTGACCGTTATCGGAACCTCGATATTACCGGGAACTGCCCCGCCGACAGTGGCAATCGTGGTAACGGGAGCGTTCTGGGAAAATAATGGTTCCATCATAACGACCAGGGAACTGCATACGAGAGCGGCGATCACAGTCAGCCTTATGGTCATATGTTGTTTTTTCTTGTAAAGTTAATGCTCAAAGAATCAACTTGCACCATGAGAGCATTTAATTTTCAACAAGGAAGTACTCATATATTATCGTTTTTCTCCTATTGTAACCATGATAACTTCCTTAATTAGCCACAGAAACACTAATGCACGAAACTTCACTAAAAGTATTTTGCTTGATTATCTGACTTTTGTGTTATTTAGTGAATTGGTGTTTTAGTGGCATTTTTTAAAAATTCGACTTTTAGGAGTGGGCTCAATGTAAAATTGACTTATTCACGACAGTCGATCCGCCAGCTGGCGGACCGAATTGACAATCGCGTAATTCTTTTGCATGGCTTACGGAGGAAGAGATTGGGATTGTAGAGGGGAAGTGACCTTATCTGCAGCAATTACACTTGTTGCTTTCCTGGACCGGCGGACATTTTTCACTGCCATAAGAACAAAAAACACAACAGTCGCCAGGTTTTGGTTTCAGAATCTGTTTGCATTTTGTACATTCATAGAAGTACACACAAGCATCGACCGGCATGATCTCTTCTTTGCTAAATCCGCAATGTGGGCAGGTAATGGTTGAGTTTAATATTATTTCCTGAGCCATTTCAAAGTCAAATTATCTGTAACATGTCGGTTAAAGGTAAAAAAATCAATCTTTATAAAACAATTTTCTTAAATATGCGTTTATTTAAATATATTGCATAAAAGTAATGAAAAGGGCCGGGATCAGTATTATGGTTATCCTCCTGTTGGTTGCAACAGGTGGATTATCTGTTACCAGGCATTATTGCGGCCTTACATTTGCATCCTTTGCTTTGTTTTCAACCCCTGAACCTTGCTGTGGTCATGATTGCGACAAATGCCACAACGAATCCAGTTTTAATAAAGTCACAGATAATTTTACAGTCTCATCTTCTGAAGAGGTAAAATCACCCGTATCTGAAAATCTATTCTCCTCAATCGTTATTTTTGAATTGCCGGAATCGTTAACAACAGCTTCATCCGGTGATCACATATTCCCCAAAAAATTTCTTCCCCCAAAAACCGGTGATATTCCGGTTTCTTTTGGCAATTTACGTTGCTGAAATCCTGCTTACAGGGTACGAGTTCCGTGTGATGGCAGTGATTATATTATTCCCTCTTTATTGAGTTTGCTTTCCATGTGACTCTTGGCGCTTCATGCCGGGTTCCCTCTATTCCATTCTTATTAATAATTACTAAAAAAATAAAAAAATGAAAAAGATCGCATTGTTTATGGCTATGATAATTGCTATATCAGCCATCACATACAGTTGTTCAAAGGAAGATAATCAACACAAACTCAAAGCAAATTTGAACAATACGGAAAGTCTGGTATTTAAAACC
This sequence comes from uncultured Bacteroidales bacterium, assembly GCA_964371595.1. GTDB lineage: Bacteria > Bacteroidota > Bacteroidia > Bacteroidales > JAGOPY01 > JAGOPY01. Next base: position 45,499 of record CAYJNJ010000020.1, read on the forward strand.
TTAAGTGAAGCTAAGTCGAATGATGATTCGCTTGGAAAATATGTTGATCCTTATGGCCAATCCTTAAATCCGGCAGTTTTTATGATGGACAGCCTTTACCACATGAACGATTCGCTTTGCAATGTATATTATCTGACCTATTGCGAAGAAATGCTGGATGGTGATAATATGATGGGTGGAAATATGATGGGTGGTGGAATGATGCACGGGGGCGGCATGATGGCAACACATACATTTATGGGTGATACCTCCATGGTAAATCAGTATTACCGTGAATTGAACATGATAAGGCTGGCACATCCGGCCCATCACCCGGTAAAACCTTCAAGTCATGAATTGCATCATCGGTAAATACTAAGTCTTAGCCTTCTAACTGTATAATATTCAGGTAATTTATTAAAATTTAATCCTAACTTTATGAAAACTTCAATTATTATCATATTGCTTGCTATGTCATTGGCTGTGACACTGGCCTCCTGCAGCAATCCGACCCCAAAGAGTCCTGCAGTTGAATCAGAAACAAAGGAACAAATAATTTATACCTGCACAATGCATCCTGAAATTCAACGTGATAAACCTGGTGATTGCCCAAAATGTGGCATGGAGCTTGTCAAAATGGAACCAGGCACCAACACCAGTATGCCACATGATACAGGCAATATGCACAGGCATTAACATAGTATAACTTCCTATGAATAATCCATTTAACCGGCTGGTTAAATATTTTCTCGAAAACCGGCTGATCACGTTCATATTTCTGTTCTCATTCGTGGTGCTGGGAATTGTGTATATGCCATTCAACCTGAAAACGGGTTTCTTTCCCCGCGATCCGGTACCGGTTGATGCAATCCCTGATATTGGCGAGAACCAGCAAATAGTTGCAACAGAATGGATGGGGCGTTCGCCTAAAGACATCCAGGACCAGGTGACATACCCGTTGACTACTGCATTACTGGGTATTCCCGGTGTGCAGACTGTGCGCAGCACCTCTATGTTCGGCATGTCTTTCATCTACATTATTTTTAAAGATGATGTTGAATTTTACTGGAGCCGCTCACGCATCCTGGAAAAGCTGAACTCTTTGCCTTCCGGAACATTACCGCCTGGAGTTCAACCGACCCTGGGCCCGGATGCGACTGCACTCGGGCAAATTTACTGGTACACCCTTGAAGGCCGGGATCCTGTAACCGGCCTTCCAAATGGGGGATGGGACCCGCAGGAACTCAGGACGATCCAGGATTTCTATGTAAAATTCGGGTTAACTACCGCCGAAGGTGTGTCAGAAGTGGCATCTGTGGGCGGTTTTATTAAGGAATACCAGATCGACCTGAATCCTGAAGCGCTCAAAGCATTTAATGTTTCCGTGATGGATGTAATGAATGCTGTGCGCAAAAGCAACCTCGATATCGGTGCGGAAACCATTGAGCTTAACAATGTGGAATATATCATCCGCGGTTTGGGCTATGTGAAGAGCCTGGAGGACATTGAGCTTTCTGTCGTAGCTGTCAGGAACAATGTCCCTGTACGCATTAAAGATGTTTCCCGGGTAGCATTTGGACCGGGAACACGGCGAGGGGGCCTTGACAAGGCGGGTTCCGAAGCCGTTGGCGCGGTTGTGGTTGCCCGATACGGTTCAAACCCGATGGAAGTTATTAATAATGTAAAAGATAAATTAAAAGAGATAGAAGCGGGATTGCCAAAGAAAACCTTGCCCGATGGTTCGGTCTCAAAAGTAACGATTGTACCTTTCTATGACAGGACCGGGCTGATCAGGGAAACGATTGGTACATTGGAATATGCTTTATCGCACGAAATCCTGATCAGCATTATTGTCATCATTGTCCTGGTGATGAACCTGAGAGCATCGCTGATTGTAGCTGGATTGCTGCCGATTGGCGTATTAATGACTTTTATCCTGATGCGCCTGTTTGGCATTGATGCGAATATTGTTGCCCTGTCCGGCATAGCAATTGCCATCGGTGTGATGGTCGATATCGGAATTGTGGACGTGGAAAATATTCTCCGGCACCTGGAGATGCCGGAGAATCAAGGTATCCGGGGAAAGAAGCTGCTTGATGTCATTTACCAGGCAACCACTGAAGTTCGCGCTGCGGTAGTGACATCAATTGCCACTACAATTGTTAGCTTCCTGCCGGTTTTTGCCATGCAGGCTGCCGAAGGTAAATTGTTTCATCCGCTGGCATTTACAAAGACATTTGCCCTGGTCGCGGCATTTATCCTCGGAATCGTGGTGTTGCCAACACTGGTGCATATATTCTTTAATATCAGATTTGATAGAAAGAAAATTCGTAAGGCCTGGAATGGAGGCCTTATCCTTGCAGGACTTGCATTTATTATTATCTGGCATACATGGCCCGCACTGGCTTTAATTGGTGTCGGTATAAATAATTTACTCGATTACCGATGGCCGGAACGCCGGAAAGAATATCCAAACTACATTAACATTGCCATTACTGTGCTGGTTGCAACCTGGTTTCTCTCTGCCGAGTGGCTGCCATTAGGTGCACATAATAGTTATTTTGTCAACTTCCTTTTTGTAGCGGCAATAATAGCTGTAATACTTGCAGCCCTGATGTCGATGGTGCATTATTATGAAAGTATAATACGATGGGCTTTGGCGAATAAAAGTAAGTTCCTGATTATACCGGCAGTTACCTTAATTATAGGCGCACTGGCCTGGCTGGGCTTTGATAAAATTTTCGGTTTCGTTGCATCAGGAGCAGAAGGAGTTGGATGGAAAAATTTCAGGCAGACCACGCTATGGCAAGTTCCGGTAAAGATATTTCCAGGGATAGGTAAGGAGTTCATGCCCTCTTTAAACGAAGGTTCTTTCCTTCTTATGCCTACCAGCATGCCGCATTCCAGTATTGAAATGAACCTGCAATATATCGAAACGCTTGACAGAAGGCTGTCTGCAATTCCGGAAGTCGAAATTGCCGTTGGCAAATGGGGCCGCGTTAATTCCGCTCTCGATCCTGCCCCGGTACAAATGTTTGAAAATACCATCAATTACCGTCCTGAATATATTCTGGATGAAAATGGACATCGGATGCAGTTTAAAGTCGACCGGGATGGTAGCTATATTTTAAATAACGGCTCCAAATATGATCCTGATGAGGAAGGATTCAAGATTTTTCCCGCTGACAGTCTCGTCCCTGAAAAAAACGGGGAATATTTCCGGCAATGGCGGCCACACATCAAAAAACCACTGGATATCTGGAACGAAATTGTCAAAGTTACGGATATACCGGGATTAACTTCAGCTCCGAAGTTACAGCCGATTGAAACCCGGCTTGTGATGCTTTCCACAGGAATGCGGGCTCCGATGGGCATTAAAGTATATGGTCC
>CAYJNJ010000021.1:0-10228 GCA_964371595.1 uncultured Bacteroidales bacterium
GGCCACACCCGTACCCCCGACGATCATTACGACGGTGCCAACGTATTCCACTACCGCCGCCAGCCCCAATGGCCCTAACACATCGCGGATCATATCGACTACCATCAATGAGCGCATGAGTGCCGTGGTTTTGCCTACCACCTGGAAGATGATCGTGATGGTCCCGGCAAATTCATCCTTATCGGCAACTGTCAGCGGGATCCTTTCCCCGGTTTCATTTACCCTGACGATCACGAACTGCCCGGCCTTTACCTTGGCGGCTATTTTCGGCGCATTCAGGTCGAAACGGATGATCGTCCCTTTGGCCATTTCCTGCTTACGTACTATCTGAAACACATCAATTCAGTTTAAAGTTTAAATTCTCTGCAGAGCTTCACCATTCCATCGAATTCTCCAGCCTGATCTCGTAGAGGTCGTTTTCGCTGAGCCCGTGCCATTTGCAGCCTTTCTTGGTGCAGATATAAAAGTCGATCAGTTTGGTGCGGGCGCTGACATTGATCTTTGCCACCGGTGACCCGCATTTGTCGCAGGTTTTATCGTGAAGGATCAGGCTTTTGTTGCAATGCGGGCAGCTCAGGTCCTGGACTACCTTATCCTCGGGCAGGAACACAGTGGATTTAGAGGAGAAAACGTTCAGGTAGGGGCTTAAAAACAGAACGCCTTCTTCCCCATTCCTGATCTTGAGCTTCAGCATATCCCCTTCTATCAGGCTTTTTCGGCAATGAGGACAATACGTGTGCAGGAAAGTGCCTGTTTCCAGGATCTCCCGGGTCTCGTCCTTTTTTTGTTGTTCGGGATCAGGCGGACGCACTTCGCGTGGCTGTTGCGTATATTGTCCGTTATAGCCGTATTCCTGGTAAAATTTCCGTAGAGCGATGGAAAGGTCTTCAAATTCGACGAAGTGGTTTTTACAGCCGCTCCGTGAGCAAATACTGACCTTCCCGCCCATATCGAGGTAGAAAGGGGCCATATCGGCGCCACAGGTCATACATTCCGTTTTGGAGGTGATATGCTCATGGCAGTGAGGGCAAATAAACTTTGCTATTTCATTTTTTGGAAGATCGATGCTTGCCTTGTAATTATAACTCCCGTAAATGGAGCTAAGCCAGATGTCACCTTTCTGGCCGTGGCATTCGATATTCAGGTGTATTCCCGGCACATTATCGATCATCTGTTCCTGGTCCATAAGAGAAAGTCCGCATTTCGGGCATTTCAGGCGGAGTGACATAAGTTCGTACATACGATAGATGCTTTATAAGTTAATTGTTACTACAATGATAAGGATTTTTAAAATGAAAATAAAACATTGAATTGACTTCACAGGATAATTTGGAGTGAATTTAAATTATTGATGATGAATATCTATCACCAAAAGATAAATCCTGCCGATCCCTGACCGGGAATGCCCGCAGTCTGCCTGCATCTTGACATATTCCGCCATCCGCCCTATATTTGATCAACCAAAAACCAGACCTATGAAAAGACTGATACTCGCATCCCTTGCTTTCCTTTTCTTTTTAAATTCCTACTCACAAAATAATCCTCCCGTAGCCGTCGATGATACCGTGGAGGTGATGTCGCAAGTACCGATATTGATCGATGCCCTGGCTAATGATTATGATCCGGATGGAGATGGGATATTTTTTAAGTCCTGGCAAAGTTCAATGGGAACAAGTCTGGATACTGCATCTGGGAAATTACTATTCCGGACAACTGAATTTTCCGGAAGGGAAATTGTAACGTATTCAACTATAGATAATGGCACACCTCCAAAAACATCGAAAGAGGGCAAAGTCTTCATCTACGTTAACCAAAATCCAGAAGCACCTGTAGCAAATGCTGACACTTTTGATCTCTTGCAACTTGTACCTGTGAACCTGGATATACTCATCAATGACAATGACCCAGATGGCGATTCGCTTAAAATTAAGGCTATTTATTCGGTTGAACATTGTAAAGCGACAGTTTCAACAGATTCTCTTAAAGCCGTTGTAATCCCGTATTTGACCACCTTTTCCATTGAAGGGGGGTTCCTTTACAGAGCCTGTGAAAAGAATACTTCTGCACACTTATTATCAGATTTAACTTCAGTTTATATAAATATCATCCCAAATCCTGACATACCTGAAGCGATGCCAGACTCAGCCTCTACAACAGGAGGATTTGTGGTGAGTATCCCGGTAATGGAAAATGATTTCGACCCACAAGGCGAAAGTATTGAAATCCGTAGTTATACAAATTCGGAAAATATAACCCGGGAAGGAGATACATTAATGTTCACTCCTGACATTTCATCCTCCGGAATAATAACATTCAGCTACCGGATTCAGGAAATTTTAGATTCAAATATATGCTCCCAAAGCGCAAAGGTAAAAGTACAGGTGGTCAAAAATCTTGCTTGTCCTGTGGCTTTACCTGATATGGCAAACGGAATTCTCATTCAACCACTGCTGATAGAAGTCTTAACAAATGATTATGATCCCTTAGGGGATGAAATCGAGATTTGGGGCATCAAATCTAATGGAACCGTCTCTGTTTCAGGTAATAAGATAAGCTATAAATCAAAACCGTCAGCTTTAGATAATGATACTCTTTATTACAGGATCAGGAAAAAATTCAATGTGGAATATTACTCAGAATGGACGCCGGTATATATTGAGCTGGCTGATAATCCGGATATGCCGGATGCCGTGGATGATCATGTGACTTTGAATTCACCTGGTCCTCTGATCATTTCACCATTGGTGAACGATCTTGGTAATGCTGCAGATACTTTGGAAATTGCTTATATTCATTATTCAAATAAAGGCAAAAGAATAATTCTTTCTCCTGCGACTTTCTCATATCAGCCTTATTCAAATTCAGACGAGGATGACACCCTTACTTATACAATCTGGGACAAAAACAACCATGATCTTTGGGCAGAAGGGAAAATCTATATTGACATGTTCACTTACCATTATTATGATTCCCTTGATATAAACAAAATTAATGCAGGCGTTAATGCTGATGGAATGTTATTCGGGAATTTAGGGCAAATTCCTGGTAAGGGATTATCAGGAACTTTTGATGCTCATTTCAAATATCCCAACGGTTCAAATACGAACACGATTTTCAACAGCACATTGTGGATTGGAGGCATTTCGGAAGATGACAGCCTGCATTTTTCAGGGGAACGCTACAAGCAGGCTGGCTCCGATTTTCAACCCGGTCCGGTTTCAAATGCATATGATTCCTTATTTGCTGAACGCTACTGGAAACTCTGGAAGCTGAATAAACAGGAGATAGATTTTCATAAAAATAATTGGTGGAGAGCAGGATACCAACCGATTTCAGATATAGCCTCATGGCCTGGAAATGGAGATATTTCATCCGGTCAGGCGGAACAATTGGCCCCTTTTCTGGATAATAATTCAGATGAACAATATAATCCTATGGATGGAGATTATCCCTTGATAAGAGGTGACCAGTGTATCTTCTTTATTTATAATGACGATCTTAACCATACTGAATCTTACGGCATCAAATTAAAAACCGAAATACACGGTATGGTTTATGGTTATAATAACCCTGCTGATTGCGTGCTCTCACATACAGTATTTGTTCATTACGATTTAATTAACCGATCAGAACATACCTATCATGACACCTATACAGGAATTTTTACGGATTTTGACCTCGGAGGTCCTTTGGATGACTATGTAGGCAGTGATGTAAACCGGGCTTCATATTATTGTTATAATGGTAACGATTTTGATCATTCCTGGGAAGCACCTAATCACCTGGTAGAAGGGTATGGTGAAAATCCCCCATCGCAATCTGTGACTGTTTTATCGGGGCCTTTGATGGATCAGGATGGTTTCGATAATCCATCAGAAGAATGTGACTATAGTGTCAATGGCACTAATTTCGGAAATGGGATACAAGATGATGAAAGATTTGGATTGACTCGATTCATGAGGATGTATTATGAAAGCTACTATTTAGATCCGCCAACAAATGCTGAAGATTTTTATACTCTTATGTTAGGCTGTTTTTCAGATGGTACCAGATTAATGTTCGGCGGATCAGGGTATTTTGAAGATGTAAGGGCAACTGGGCCTATTTGTAATTTTATGTTCCCCGGAAATTCAGATACAATAAATTGGGGGACAGGCTGTGCTCCTCCCAACCCTCCTTTTATCCAGGATGGCTATTTTTGGACCGATAGCATGACATTTATACCTTCCGACAGGCGATGTGTTGGTGCGATGGGCCCTTTCACCTTCGCACCGGGCGACGTCCAGGAAATCGAGCTGGCCTATGTTGTGGCCAATGGCTGGAACGGGCCGGTCTCGTCGGTCGATAAACTCATGGAATATATCGATACCCTCAGGTACCGTGTAAGTATTGGGGAGATCATCATTCCTAATGATCATTTAGGCGTCAATGAAGATCGGAAAAGTGAAAACCGGCTTAATATCTATCCAAATCCAGCCGGGGATTTTATCAATGTCGATTTAAAAGGAATCGCCGGTCTGCCCGAAGATTATGTAATTTATGACCTTACAGGTAGGATAGCTGCAAGAGGAAAATTATCAATGGGTACCCTTAATAAAATCAACATTTCAGCCCTGAAGCCCGGATTTTATGTGATTACCGCAAAATCAAACGGATATACTGTTTCGGGGAAATTCATTACTCCATGAGACATCGGATAGAAAATGCGTACCGCTTGTCGTAGTAGTCCACGATGCAATTGGTATTGATGAAGTCCAGGTCCCAGCTGTCTAAATTATTGTATTGCGTATTGCTCCAATAATGGGCGTTTGACCCGCTGCCATCATTCGTGTAGTCATCGGCTGTTGTTGGCATGGTGCTTGTACTCCAGCATACACCCCTGGCTGTCACTGGGACATCGCCCTCGCTGGTAACTTCCCCTCCTCCTGTAGCTGTAGTTTGATTAATGATTGTAACGGAGGCAGTAGTGACAATCGGTGTAATGGTGGCGTCTCTGAGACAGCGGATACTAAAAGCATAAACTTTCTCCCTGTTGTTGTACACGCCACATATGCCAGCGAAAAATAGGTATTGGCCGAAAGTATTATTGTCCTGTGAACTGCTCCAATAGCTGCCGAAGTTCCCTCTATCCTGGATGGAACCAGTACTTCCATCCAAACTTCCGGCTAAATGCATTTTTAATGCAGAGTTCCATGGGCCGTCCGAGCTGTTCCAGCCCCCGGCGGCATCCACATTTGTCCATTCAGTACTGGTAGGAAGTCGCCAACCATTGCCAGTCTCAAGGGTGCATGGATCGTTGGCGGCGAGCCAATCCGAATTTTCATCGATGCTGGTTATCCATGTTGTATTGGGTGTTCTGGTGGTGCCATCATGCTTATATCCCTGCATATGGTTAAACTGCCAGTACCAGCCGGCCGAGGCTTCACTAGCATCGTTAACCGCGGTTGCCTGGTGGTCGGCGCCAAGGTTACTGGTAATCCAGCATTTTGAAATTTCACCGGGTATATTTGTAATAGTGCCGTAAGTGACTGATTTAGTAACAGGAGCTACGGAACCTGCAAGATGGTTAATTGGTATGGAATCTAAGCAGGTAAATGACATGGTTGTTTGAGTCAATGTTACCGGTTCCGAATGACCACAGACATTGAAAGCCCATGCATATCTCGTATATGAGGTGCCGTAGGTCAACCCTGTTTCAGTTTTAATAGTATCGGCACCCATATCAGTGGCCGATCCGTAATCATTTGCCATATTCCATTTATACCCGGTGGCAAATGGTACGGGTTTCCATTTCCATACGATCTGAGTAATCGATGGCAAATGATTACCCGCTTCAGGCGGTAACGGATTCAGGCAGTTTGCGTTTAATGTATACCAATTTCCAGCTATAAACATTGCCAGGGCACCCAACCCTTCTGATCCACAATCGGTGCAATAAACTACTAGTCCATCTGCAGGATTTGGAATGGCATCAAGTTCTTCATGAGTTAAGCGTGGTGGAAGGAAACCTTTGGTTGTATAAGCTATATCAAGAGCAGCAGATGCATCAGGAGCGCTGCCGTCAGGATTAATGCCTATCTGGGCAACCAGTGTCCTGCTAAAAATCAGAATTAAACCGATAAAAAATAATAACTTTTTCATGGCTTTCAGATTTGGTAATAACCAATGACCTGGCCACAATAATCAATAACTAACAGGGAGGGAGAGTCGGTTTATTTAGTTGATTATTTGCACATTGCAAGATAAGTAATTTCGTACTGAAAGTCAATGATTTTTTAGTTTTTTTTAAGGAAAAGTGATGGCCAACTCTTACAGTCTTAAAGTCTTACAGTCTTACAGTCTTCCAGTCTTCCAGTCTTCCAGTCTTCCAGTCTTACAGTTTTACAGTCTTACCATCCTAATCGTCCCAGGTTATCACCGATATCCGCTTCTTCCCATCCATACTTACCACCAGCGGCTTTTCGAACCTGATATGCCGGAAATATTTCGTCCGGGTGATCACCTTTTGTTCCTTCAGAATGTCCCAGCGGATAAAGCTCTTTGAGAGCTCTGGAGCGATGCTGAAATAGCCGACATTCATGGACACGACGTTATGGAAGAAGTGCGAACCGGATGAGGCATCGAGCGGGTAGCCCTCCAGGCTGGTTTCGATGATCACCCTGGCATGTGAGATCTGCGCCCAGTTCACCGGTATGCCGATGAACCTGTCGCGCGTGCCCCAGCGCCCCGGACCGATGAGCAGGTACTTCCTGTTCTCCGCGGCAAACATGCGGTTCAGCTTTTCGATCTCATAGGTCATCTGCACCGTATCTGCCTTGTCAAATACATCAATATCGACATAAATCACATCGCTGATATTCTCGATCACGCCGTTTCCCATGCTCTTATCGGCATACAGGATGATCTTTTCCTTTGGGATCTGGCCAAGGTTCACATCATAATCCGACGAACTGCCGATCAGCGGCTTGATCTGTAAAAGATAAAATGTCGCCCTGCCGTGATTGTCTTTGGTGAGATCTACTGCAAATTCAATCTCAACCGGCGAACCCATGGCCTCTTTTACTACATCGAGCACTACTTCTATGGTCTGTGCCAATGGGATATAGTTGTACTTGAGGATATTGGCGAAATTGATGATCCTTGGCCCGGCATGGGTGATACCGGGGATAATGGCCAGGTTGTCGGCATCATATACCGAAGCACAGTGCTTGAGGGTACCATGAAGTTCGGCTTCGTAAATGTCGAGTTTGGCAAGTCCCGCAGTATCGCCTTCCATCAGGTTGATCTCTTTCTTGTTCAGGTCGACGGCGTAAAATTCAACCTGCGAATTCTGAAATTGTTCTTTCGGGGCACTGATCTCGGTGGAAGGGTATTTTGGCGAGAAACGGTAAGCCTTTTCCCCGTCGACCACCGATTTGCCGAGACCGACTGCCGCAACGGCAAAGCCTTCTTCAGGCTGCATATGGGCGTATGGGTAAAAGTTATACGACTGCGCCACGCCGCTGATATGAGGATAGAAATAATTTCCGTATTGCCGCCCGGCAACTTCCTGGATCACAACCGCCATCTTTTCCTCTTCGATCTTGTAATGGACTGCTTCGATATACCCGCGTGCCTGAGGTGAATAAATGGATGCAAAGACGAGCTTGATGGCATCAAGTGCCTGCCTGAGGCGCTCGTTAATATCAGGATGGCAGTTCGGAAGGAGGTACGTTTCAAAAATACCGGCAAATGGTTGCATTAGCGAATCCTCGAACAATCCCGACGACCTTACCGCTATGGGCTTCGTGATCCGGGTCAGCAGCGCCTTCATCCTTTTTACCAGCGTATCCGTCAGCTTAGCCTGCATGAACTTCTTCTTGATTACCTCGTAATCCATCGTAATCGCTACAAAATCCCGGAGGCTGTTCCGGTCCATGAAGTACTCGAATTCCTCGGTCCCGATAACAGAAGTCTTTGGCGCCAGCACCTTGATCATCGGGATCTGTTGCGAAAAGTCAAAATTATAGATCAGGGTGTTGACGAATGCAAGACCTCTCCCCTTCCCGCCAAGATAGCCGTCCATAAGGCTGACGATGTTGGATTCATCGGCCAGGGCAGCCTCCTCAAAAGGAATTATCTTTCCCTGGTTCTGCTCATTACGGAAATTCCCGATCACATCGATCAGGTAATCGCGGATCTGGTTAGCATTGTCAAAATCGGTAACCTTCTGGGGATTGAGTATCTTGGCCGCCTGGATCTCGCCCCTGGCCATGAGCCAGAGCGAAAAATGATCGCGTTTGGCATGGTAGAGCAGCGATTCGTCAGGGATCGTCCGTAATAGTTTCTCAAATTCCTTCAGCGAGCGGGCTTCGGCAATCTTAACGCCCTGCTCATTGCGGTAGATAAAATTGCCGAATCCCAGGAAATGCGTGATAAAGCTGCGAAAATCCTGGCTCAGCGTTTCTGAATTCTTGTTAATAAAGGTGCATTGCAACTGGTATGCAATTTTTGAATTTTCCTCTTCCGACGACTGGATGATGATCGGCAGGTCTTTGTGGGCTTTTCTTGCGAATTCAACCAGGTCAAAGCCGGCGTGATCATCCATGACACCGTTCCGCTGGAATTTCACATCAGTGATCAGGCAAAGCATGTAATCCCTGAACTTTCCCATCACCGCAACGGCTTCCTCATAAGTCGAAACCAGCAGGATTTTCGGTCGGGCACGCAGCCTCAATATCTTATAAAGCTCATCGGTACTTACATCATCGATGATGCGCTTGGTTTGCTCCAGCACGATATGATAAAGCATCGGGAGGTACCGGGAGTAATATTTTGATGAATCTTCGACAAGGAGTATCACCCTGACCATTCCGAATTCAGTATCGTTCTCGGCATTGATCCTGTCTTCCACATGCTTGATCATTGCAAAGAATACAGACGATTCGCCGTTCCATATGAAGACCTTATCGATATTCTGCAAAGGCTTGTCCCCTTCGGAAATCAGTGCCAGGTCAGCGTTGTTATTAAGTAAAAGGAAAATGGGGATATAAGGATACACCCTTTTAACCTTCGCACTCAGCCCGAGAGGGGTATGCTTATCGGCACCCATCATCATGATGATAAGGTCGAAATGACGGGTGCGAAGGATGTCCATTGCTTCATCAATGCTTGATACACCGGTGATCCTGGGGATTGATGTGAGGTTAAGCGTATGGTATTCTCCAAGCACATGCTCCGAAAAACGCCCCTCCTTTTCTATGCTGTAAGCATCGTATAAATTGGCTACGAGCAGGATCTCCTTCACTTTGAAAGGCATCAGGTCGTGGTAAATATCCCGGTCTTCATTCGTTTTATTGATGAACCGCTGCAACAGTTGCCGGCTCGTCACAACCGGCTTCACAGTATCGGTCTTGCGCGAATCGGTACTGCCGGGCTTCGGTTTGATCATCGTCCGTGCCAGGAGGCTGTTGATGTAGCCGGTGACCATGTTGGCCAGGTTCTCGATCAGGTGGCGCTCCTCCAGCAGGAACGGCCCCTCGTCGAGGGTCGGAAATTCCCTCAGGTAGTAAACCTCAATGTATCCGACCTTGCTGTCGATCGTTTCAAATTTCTGGCGCATTACCCAGTTTGTCGCCTTAAACTCGCTGCTGGCAAACTCCTTTCCGTCAAAAAGGATCCGGGTAGCGGTAAATTGCGGGTATTGCCATGCCGGTGGAATGACCATGCAGATCTGCCGTAAAGTCTCTTCTACCGACTTAGCTTCCTTAATGATCTGTGTGGTGCGGTTTATTGCGGCAAGTTCCTTGAGTCGCTCAATATTTTCGGCCCTGAGTTGCTGGTAGTTGGAGGGTTGATCAGTCATTGATTAGGTACAAATTTGAAACATTAAAGGTAAAAAAAAATCGGTCACTGGTCACTAGTCCCGCCAGGGACGACAGTATGGTTGAAAAAGGAACGATATCCTTCCATTTAGTCCCAACAGGGACGACAGTTTGGTAGAAACAGGAACGATATCCTTCCATTCAGTCCCATCAGGGACGACAGTATGGTAGAAACAGGAAAGAGATCCTTCCATTCAGTCCCATCAGGGACGACAGTATGGTAGAAATAGGAACGATATCCTTCCATTCAGTCCCATCAGGGACGACAGTTTGGTAGAAAAAGGAACGATATCCTTCCATTCAGTCCCAACAGGGACGACAGTTTGGTAGAAAAAGGAACGATATCCTTCCATTCAGTCCCAACA
>CAYJNJ010000021.1:10328-48776 GCA_964371595.1 uncultured Bacteroidales bacterium
GTTTGGTAGAAAAAGGAACGATATCCTTCCATTCAGTCCCAACAGGGACGACAGTATGGTAGAAAAAGGAACGATATCCTTCCATTCAGTCCCAACAGGGACGACAGTTTGGTAGATAATGGAGATCCTTTTCGATTTAAGCTAAATCTTTGATCTACATTGATTTTTGTCAATTCCAATAAAATACAAAAACGATGATTATTTCAAAATTCCTAATCTACCAATACTGTCGTCCCTGGCGGGACTGAATGGATTGAACCCCTTTCTTTTTCTACCATACTGTCGTCCCTGACGGGACTAATGATAAGTAACCAATGACTAATTACAAGTGACCAGTGACCAACTTAAATCCAATCTAAATTGCAATCCTTCTAATAATTTTTGTTAATCATTTCACAGTGTCAAAACTATTTTAACTAATATTGCTTCGCTTTTCAAAAAATTCTTTAACAACCTAATACTTATAAAGATTATGGCAAACAATTATGAAAACCTGGTGAACGAATTCATGGCAAAGATCATTGCCAAGAACCCGGGTGAAAAAGAATTCCATCAAGCGGTAAAGGAAGTGGCCGAATCTGTGGTCCCCTTCATCGAAGAAAACCCGAAGTATAAAACAGCTAAGATCCTTGAAAGAATGGCCGAACCGGAAAGAGTGATCCTCTTCCGTGTCCCGTGGGTTGATGACAAAGGCGAAATCCAGATCAACAAAGGATACCGCATCGAAATGAACAGTGCAATTGGTCCTTACAAGGGCGGTCTAAGGTTACACCCCACCGTGAACCTCGGAATCCTCAAGTTCCTTGCTTTCGAACAGGTGTTAAAGAATAGCCTCACCACGCTGCCTATGGGCGGTGGAAAAGGCGGTTCCGATTTCGACCCGAAAGGTAAATCCGACAACGAAGTGATGCGTTTCTGCCAGAGCTTTATGACCGAATTACAGCGCCATATCGGCCCTGACACCGACGTTCCCGCCGGTGACATCGGCGTTGGCGGACGTGAGATCGGTTTCATGTTTGGACAATACAAGAGGTTAAGGAACGAATTCACCGGCGTACTGACCGGTAAAGGCCTGGAATGGGGCGGCAGCCTTATCCGTCCGGAAGCTACCGGTTACGGCCAGGTTTATTTTGCAGAAGAAATGCTGAAGACCCGCGGAGATTCCATGAAAGGAAAGATCGTATGCGTCTCCGGTTCAGGTAACGTTGCCCAGTATGCCACCGAAAAAGCTACCCAGCTCGGTGCCAAGGTCGTGACCTCATCCGATTCAAATGGCTTTATCCATGACCCAGACGGTATCACCCCCGAAAAGCTGCAGTTCATCATGTACCTGAAGAATGTTAAACGCGGACGTATCCAGGAATATGCACAGAAATACGGCTGTACTTACTATGAAGGCAAACGCCCGTGGATGATCAAGTGCGACGTTGCATTGCCGTCAGCTACCCAGAACGAGGTTGACGAAAACGATGCCAAAACGCTTATCGCCAATGGTTGTTATGTTCTCTCCGAAGGAGCCAACATGCCTTCTACCCCGGAAGCTATCGAAGTTTACCAGAAAGCCCGGATCCTTTTCGCTCCCGGCAAAGCTGCCAACGCAGGCGGTGTTGCTACATCAGGGCTCGAAATGAGCCAGAACTCCATGAGATTGTCATGGTCACGCGAAGAAGTTGATCAACGCCTCCACAACATCATGATCAACATTCATGCGAATTGCGTGAAATGGGGCAAGGGTGAAGATGGTTATATCGATTACGTGAAAGGTGCAAACATAGGCGGTTTCGTAAAAGTTGCCGAAGCTATGATCGCACAGGGGATTGTTTAGTGTGATTACTCACTTAGCCAAAAGTACGGGGGGCTGCAGCAGTGCGGCCCCCATTTTTTTTATTTCCCGGTGAAAAACCAAAGCGGGCGGGTTACCCGGTCGAATATGAAATACTGGACCAGCACAAAGTCTTCTTCCTCATTGACAAGGGCATAGGCCCGTTCAAGATCTACAGGCTCCATCCTGTCACCATCATCGGATAATAGCGGTAACAAACTTCCCTTGGTAAATAATTTCACTTTGTTCACACTTCCTTTCCGGTCAGTCAGGGTGATGACCGTCTTTGGCGTACTTGCAGTTACTGAATCGATATATTCCTTTTCTACCAGGTGTTCCAGTAAGGACTCAAAACGGATATCTTCAAAGGCAGTCAGGAAATTAAGCACTCTGAGGGTATCATATGGTGCAACAAGGTGTCCGGCAGGGTAAGTTTTAAGGGAGATATTCTGATTATCCTGTAAATCGAAACGATACGACTGGCCCGGATTTAATGGAAATTCAACCTGGACACTTTGAATCTCGTTGATAGGCGTATGAAAAACGGTGTAATCGCGCCAGTCGGCTGCCAAAGTAGAATACCGGGTAGATACAAATCCGCGGAAACCGGGTAAGTGGACGATATAAGGCTCATCGGCACCTTCCATCAGCATATAGGTTCCCTGGTTATCCTGTGTCACATCGCCGATGTAGTAGGTCATTGCTAACGTTTCCCGTGGGAACAGCTTAACTTTATCAAAAAGATTGATCATTGGCTTTACCTGGTAGATCTCAATTTTCCTGGCAATGACAGACATGCGGGTGATGACGTTGTTCCGTGCTGCCATTGGCACAGGTGCCCGAACCTCGAGATCGGCCAGTGTTTTAAGGAATGAGCTGATCTTTGCGGTCTGAGCTGTGTATTTGCCGTTTACCAGCCATCTGCCGTCTTCTGACCGCTCAAGCGTAACTTCATTGTTGCTTTTATCGGCCAGGAAAAGCCTGGTCACATTAGCTGTATCATCCACTGAAAATTCACTGACAGATTTCCTGAGCGTTGAAGCTGACCTGGTCAGGTATAATGTGCCGGCAGCTACCAGCAGGATAATGGCTATGATCAACGTAAGCCGGTTCTTCTTCATCATGATATCATTAACGTCTGAAAGAATGTCTTATTTTCCGGAAGAATATTTCTTCTTCCTTAACTGGTTGCGGATAATTCCAAAAATAAGGATGAGCAGTACTGGGAAAAGAATATTAAACGCCTGCCAGAATAATTTCTGGTTATTCACCCGGGTCATGTCAAGCAGCCGGAGCTTCAGTTCTCGCGACCGGATCGTAATCAGCCCCGATTCATCCAGCAGGTAATCCAGCGAATTCAGGATGAAATCCTTATTGCCGAACGATTCCCCTGTGTACTGGTCGTAGCCGAGCGGCATCGGGTAGCCCTTCTGGAAATGAAGCTGGTTCCGGATCATATCGCCATCGGAAACCACTAACATACGCGTCGGCTCACTGCGGGTGATAAAGCCTATGTCGCGATTTTGCCCGATCTCTGGAGGGATGCGGTTCTCAAAATTCGATTTGAATTCCCCTTCGAGAAGAACTGCCACCGTTTGCGGCGGTCCCGTATATGCCCTTTCGTCAGGCTCCTGCTCAAGGATGGAGAGGGTGATAAGTGCCGGAGTATTGACAGTCCGGGAATAATTTGATGTTTTCAGCAGGATGGTCTTCTTCACTCCTTCCACCCTGATCGTGTCGATACTGCTGACGAATTCAGTTTTAATCGCATTCAGGTTCTTGACAATGGGATGGTTCACCGTGGGGGTGAGCACCGGGAAATAATACCAGGGAAAAAAGTCGATCTTGGGCTGATTGCCGACCTGTCCCGTCCGCAGCGGGATGGGAAGGGCGCTCAGGTCCATGACCAGGTCGGGATTCAGCCTGACGCCGTATCGGAACAGCATATCCTCGAGGTTGAGCTCCATGGCAATTCCCAGCGTGGTCTCGGTAGCCTGCAGGCTGTCCATCGAAGCAAAAACCGGGTCGATAAGCCACAGCACCTTCCCGCCACGCATGATGAACTGGTCGATGACAAATTTATCTTTCTCGGAAAATGCTGTATCGGGCTTTGCGATTACGATGGCATCGTATTTATTGGCAATCCTGGTTTTACTCTCCGAAACGCTGTCACGGCGGGAAAGGCTGCTGATCTGCCCGCCAATAGAGATCACACCGACCTCATACTGCTTCGAAAGCGCCTGGCCGATGTCGTAGATATACTGGTTTTCGAGCTCTCCATGTCCGCGGATAAAGGCTACCGTAGGTTTCCGGATCACCGTCAGGTCGCGGATGGCGCTGGCCAGCTTAAATTCCAGCCCCTGGATGGAGTTGTTAAGCACTTCTTCCGGCGGCACACCGATCTGGGAATTCAGAAGCTCAATGGCTACCTCATTTGATTTGAAAACTGCAATCACACCCGGGAAAATGATCTGCTGCTCCCGGCCCTCCTTAGTGTTCACCTGCAGGTCGGTCGGCTGCAGGCCCTTCTCCATCAGCAACTGGTAGGTGTCGTTCCGCTCCTTTTCGTTTTCGCTCTCCGAAGGATTGACAAATTCGTACTGGATATTCTTGTTATATGCCCTGAATTCATCGAGCATTTCCTTGGTGGCATTCCGCAACCGTTTGAAGCCTGCCGGGAATTCGCCTTCAAGATAAACCCTGAAAAAGACGATGTCATCGATCCCTTTCAGTAAGTCTTTTGTTGCCGGCGACAGCGAATACCTTTTTTCAGAAGTGAGGTCGAAACGGTGGAAAACAAAAGAACCGACGATATTTAACAGCACGATGATCACAACCCCCAGGACAAGCTGGATCATGCCGGCGCGCTTAAGATTTTTCTGCTTGTTTGGTTTCGCTGCCATTACCATTTCCTCCTTTCAATCATGAATTTGGAAAGAAAGATGAAAAACGAAATGACACCCAGGAAGTAGATCATATCGCGGGTATCGAGCACGCCCCGGCTCATCGATTTATAGTGGTCGTTTATCCCTAATGATTTGATCAGCAGGTCGATTTTACCAAAAAGATCGAATGAGTAGATAAAATCAAATCCCATATAGAGAAATCCACAGAGAAATACGGCAATAATGAAGGAAATGATCTGGTTATCAGTGAGGGTCGAAGCAAACATGCCGATGGCGACGAAGGAGGCGCCAAGGAAAAGCAGGCCGATATATGAGCCCCACATCCCTCCCATGTCGAGGTTGCCTTTTGGAAAGCCAAGCTGGTAAACGGAAAAGAAATAAACGAGCGTTGGAAGCAGCGAGAATATCACCAGGACCAGGCCTGAGAGGTATTTAGCCATCACGATCTCGAATTCGGTGAGGGGTTTGGTGAGGATCATTTCCATCGTGCCGGTCCGTTTTTCTTCCGCGAACAGGCGCATGGTGATGGCCGGGATCAGGAAAAGAAAAACAAAGGGGGCGATCATGAACAGCCCGTCGAGATTAGCATAGCCGAAGTCGAATATATTGAAATCCCCCTGGAAGACCCATAAGAACAAGCCGTTAATCAGCAAAAACACCGTGATCACGATGTAACCGATCAGCGAACTGAGAAAGGAGCCGATTTCTTTTTTTAGTAATGTTAGCATCGAAGATTGTTATAGTTATGCCGGAAGCCTGTTTTTTGCCACCAAAGCACTAAAACACTAAATTACACTAAAGTTAATCACTTAATAATCTGCTTTTTGTGACATTTTGTGTTTTGGTGTTTTTGTGGCATATTTCCACGCCGGGCAAAGATACCAATTTTACGAATAGGATTAGTCTCACAGAGATCCACAAAGGTTTCGCAGTGGTTCATGGAGGGGTTCGTTGCCATTTTACACCTGTGTGCTTAGTGGCTAATTACAAAGCCCGCAGGGCTTAAATTTGAATAACCCTCAGCAAAGCTGGAGGTGTAACGAATAGCAAACAAGGCCTCCAACCCCGAATGGGGTTGAACTCGAAACTTTGAACTTTGAATTTTAGACTTTGAACTCTAAACTTTTCACTGGTTGATCGCGATTTCCAGGTGGCCGACTGAATTCTTAAAAATGAATGATTTTAATTACTGATCTAAAATCTTCTGTTATTATTACAGCAATATATAATCCTTTGGGCAAGGCTTCCTCGAGTTTAAAAGTTCCAAATGGTTCCAATGAAGTTGCAGTAACTATTCTTCCGTCTAAATTATAAATTCTTAAAAAGGCCGGCTCATCAGTATTTGAAATAATGGAAGTTGAATTTTTATAAGGATTAGGATAGCAGATAAACGATACTCTATTTATTTCATCATTAATATTTTCTAAACCCGTAATTAATGTATCATAACTTCGGAATAATCTGTGCCCTGTTCCACTTACCAGGATCCGTCCTGCCCCATCGATTGCTAATTCATTGGCATCGGGATATTCCATACCGAAATTAAGCATTTCATAAGTTTCACCTATATCATTTGAGAAAACAACTCCACCAACTCCTCCACTTTCTACATCACTGGCCAGGTAGATACTACTATCTCCAATCATCAACATTTCGACAGGAACCAAGTCATAGGATAGATATTCCCAATTTTCTAATTGAAAATCAAAGCGATATAGACCGTGCGTTCCAACAAGTAATTTTCCATTCTGGTCAAAATCTATAGAACGAAATCCAGATACACTATCATTAAAAAATACCGACCAGGTAAAGCCTAAATCCTCAGATATATATACAGATCCATATCCTCCAACATATGTTCTTGAACATGCATAAATGTTTCCATCTGGGCCAAAACAAATACCCGTGGTGACTTCTTCATAGATAGGATCAAAATCTTCGTAATCAAGAACGGGTTTCCAGTTCAGTCCATTATCACCTGAACGTATAATCCCTTTATCATTTCCTCCACCTACTAAAAAAATGCTATCATAACCAAATACTGCGATATTAAATGTATACGCTTGTGGGACAGCATTATACACTTCTTGCCATGTGTCACCATGGTTTTGGGATCTATAAATTATGCTATTGGCTCCAGATATTAAAACTCCATTATCATCAATCATAACAGATCTTGTAATGGGGTTCCAGGTAGAATACATTCCTGTAACCTTTCTTTGCCACGTCTCGCAATTGTCATCGCTTCTATAGATTCCAGTTAAATTGCCAGTTGAAAAGGGACATGCCAAATAAATCCTACCTTCAGTATCCACAGCAATATCAAAGATGTATACACTATCAGGTGAATTCACCAATTCCCAATAGTCTTGCGACGAGCAGATATTAGAAAAAAATATTAGAATTAAATTAGAACCGATTATTAATCTTCTCTTCATTTTCCGAAATTTAACACTCTGTGCAAAGGCCTGGAAGGGTACTGTCTATATCCAAGTTGCCGCCTAAATTTAATTATTCTCTATATTGTCGTAAAGTTTGAAAATTTAACTCGATTTGGCTTTGATCGGCTGGTATATTGCTTTTAGCCAATTATATAATTTGCTAAAACATTTTTGAATTCTTTATTTTCAATAGTAAAGATATTTGCCTCTGAATCACTAAAAATTGCATTTCTCAATATTACATCAACTACATAGGTGTTATCACAATCATTTTTTTCTCTGACTATTCTAATTTCTATAGTGCCTGAAACAATTTCCCATTTTTTAATTACTTGTATTTCCGGATCTATGGCATCAGTGCAGTAATTATTCCCTTCCTTGGTCAATTCATCAATATATGCTGTAATAAAAGAGTTTGTAATTAAATCAAAAGAGCGGAAATTATTATCAAGAATTAATTCATCCCTTTTTACTTCAATTATTATGTATGAATTAGCATTGCCATTAACATCTATTTGATTGTAAACCATAAAATCCCCACATCCATTCAACGAAAGATTACTGGGATTCTTAGTCTTACAATCTTTTTCACAACTCAAGCTGATTAAAGACAGTAATATGATTATTCTATAAGCATTCCTCATTTTCATGAAATAAATATTTCAATGATTGCGTGCAAAGGTCTGGACCAGAATAAATTTGGCTAACAAGACTCAAATATAAGAATAGCAAAGGATAAAATCAATTAAAAAATTGAAATTTAAGAAGATGGTAGAAATTCAAATAAAAAGGAAAAAAATGATTCATCCCTTGAACTCCACTCTAACCGGATCATTGATATCCAGCCCCAGCAAACTCGCCGCATTTCCCTGGTTGATCGCGATTTCAAGATGGCCGGTAGAGCCGAATAAGGCTACGATCTCTCCTATCGGGACTTCCTGGTAAGATTGGTTGATCCCCTTGAGGGATTCACCACGGAACTCAATGATGAACTTACGGCCTTTGCCGACTTTCTCGACAAGGTCACGGGTGATGTTGGTCACCACATTTTCATACTGGTTGATGTAGATGGCAACTCCACGGATGACATCGCCGGAAACAACCGGGAGGAAATGCAACTGCTCCCTCCAGGCATTCACCGGCTCGCCAAGTTCCTCTATCGGTTGCCCTGAAGCAAGGTGCACGCCCGCTTCCACAAACCTGTCTCGGGCCGGCTTATCCTTAACACCATTTCCATCCATCGAAGATATCCTGATGATTTTTTCAGGGTTATGTTCAAAGATCAGAGAAAATATCCCGTTATCGGCAGCGATAAAAAACTGCCCATCGTATTGTACGGCAAGGTGCGGGATCTTATCCGACTTTTCCGTTAAAAGGGAAAGAATATGAACGGTGCCTTTCGGGAAATGGGGGTAACTATTCCTGACGATGAACGATGCCTGCTTGAGGTTGAACGGGCTGATCCCGTGCGAGATGTCAATAATACTGGCTGATGGCAGAAGGTTCAGGATCTTTCCCTTGACCGCCGCCAGGAAATAATCCCTCTGACCCCAGTCGCTTGTTAATGTTATTATCGGCATAAAAACGTAACGGGTCTTAATAATCAGTCAGTCAATAATCTCATTCTTGTTATCCAATGGCCAAAATTAAGAATTCTTCAGAGATGGAGCGCATTTTTTCCTACTTTTGAAATACAATACTTAACTGCGTTAAACCCTGATGGGCGAAAGAATTTTTTCATTAGAAACCTACAACCCTTTGGAAATTTACGGGGTTAATGATGTTCATCTTGATCTGATCAAAAAGCAATTCCCCAAGCTGAAAATTGTGGCCAGGGGTGATATGGTCAAGGTTTTCGGTGAAGAAGAGGAGCTTAGCTCTTTTGAAAATAAGTTCTCGCTGCTCCTGCTGAGTTATGACAAATTCGGCCGCATCACTGAAAATGATATCCTCCAGATCATGACGGGCTCCGAAGAAGAAACCAACGGCATTATCCGCGGGCAGCAGCCTGATGATGTGCTGGTCCACGGGCGCGACGGCAGGATAGTGAAAGCCCTGACCATCAACCAGCAAAAGCTCGTGGAAAGCTGCAACAGCCACGACCTGGTGTTTGCCATCGGGCCGGCCGGAACGGGAAAAACCTACACCGCCGTGGCACTCGCCGTCAGGGCCTTAAAAAACAAGGAGGTCCGTCGGATCATCCTAACCCGCCCTGCCGTGGAAGCCGGCGAGAACCTGGGCTTCCTTCCCGGCGACCTTAAAGATAAGCTCGATCCTTACCTGCAGCCGCTTTACGATGCCCTTCGCGATATGCTACCGACCCAAAAACTGCTGACTTTTATCGAAGACGGGACCATCGAAGTGGCACCGCTGGCCTTCATGCGCGGCCGCACACTCGACCATGCTTTCGCTATCCTCGACGAAGCCCAGAATACCACCTCCAGCCAGCTCAAGATGTTCCTCACCCGCATGGGGAAATCTTCCAAATTCATCGTCACAGGCGACATTACGCAGATCGACCTGCCGAAAAACCAGGAATCAGGACTGGTCCATGCCACGAAAATCCTGAAAGACATCCCCGGGATGGATTTCATCTACCTCGACAAAAGGGATATCATACGCCACAAGCTCGTCTCAAAGATCATCGAGGCCTATGGAAATGAAAGAAATAATTAATAAACCTATAACCGTATGCAAAACGTAATCGTCAGAACCGACTACAACTTTCCCGGACAGCAAAATGTCTACCACGGCAAGGTACGGGATGTTTACAATATAAATAATGAACAGATGGTGATGGTCGTCACCGACAGGATCTCAGCTTTCGATGTCGTGCTTCCCAAGGGTATACCTTATAAGGGACAGGTGCTGAACCAGATCGCCGCCAAATTTCTCGAAGCCACGCGCGATATTGTCCCCAACTGGATGACAGACGTTCCCGATCCGATGGTGATGGTTGGAAAGTTCTGTGAACCTTTCCCGGTAGAGATGATCATCCGCGGCTACCTGACAGGCAGCTCCTGGCGGACCTACAAAGGTGGCGCCCGTGAGATCTGCGGCGTTCACATCCCCAATGGGATGCGCGAACACGAGCGTTTCCCCGAACCCATCGTTACCCCGACCACCAAAGCCCACGAAGGCCATGACGAAGATATTTCCAAAGAAGAGATCATCCGCCAGGGACTTGTTTCAGAACAAGATTACAATCTCCTTGAAAAATATACCCGCCTGCTCTTTAAGCGTGGTTCAGAAATCGCTGCTAAAATGGGACTGATCCTGGTCGATACAAAATATGAATTTGGCAAAAAAGACGGGCAGATCTACCTGATCGACGAGATCCATACCCCCGATTCATCGAGGTATTTTTATGCCGATGGATATGAAGAACGCTTCGCAAAAGGCGAGCAGCAGAAGCAGCTCTCCAAGGAATTCGTCAGGGAATGGCTGATGGAAAACGGTTTCCAGGGTCAAAGCGGGCAAGCCGTGCCCTTCATGTCCGACGAATTTGTCGCTTCGGTTTCAGAACGCTATATCGAGCTCTACGAAGGGATCACCGGAGAAAAGTTCATCCGTGCCGAAGCCGGCGAAGTGCTGAAACGGGTGGAAGGCAATATCCTTCACTATTTGCTGAAATAACTTGCTGGCATTGCAACTAATCACTCCACCAGCCCCAGCAAAACCGACATCTCATCCCTTTTCACGGGGTTTCCCGACTGGTCATAAATGCTGATCAGTTCGCTCATCAAACGGCGGATGATCGTTTTGTTATCGCAGGGTGTGAAATAGGAATCTTTCCGTTCGAGCTTCAACTGCCTGATGAATAGGTCTATCTCGTTTTTTGTAAAAACAGCGCCTTTGTTGAAAGGATTTATGTAGAACAACACATCGCCTTCAGGGATGTCCCGAGGCGCCATCACGATCTCATCGGTATAAGCCAGTACAAAATGCCTCGGAAGGTCTACACCGTAAATAGGGATCTTCAGGCTTTGAGATATGGAAATGTAAACGATCCCCAGGATCAGCGAACTGCCTTTCCGGGTATCAAGCAAATTATTGATGTAAAAGTTATCGGCGGAGTTCATATTGGTAACATTTCCACCGAGTTTATGGATGTCGAACAGGATGTGGTTGATCACCTTGATCTTTTCGAGCCCAGTAAGGTTCTGGTTCAGTTCCAGCCACACATCCTGTGAAAACTGGCCGGTCTTTTTGATGATGACGTCCTCATCCAGGTCAGGGTACTGGTATTTTGCAACCAGCAAAGCCCCCTGCAACAGGTTATGATGCCCGAATTGTGCCCATTCTCCCAGTTCTTTCTTCAGGTTCTCAAACTGGATCTGGTGGATAAGCTCTTCGATACGATGCTGGATAAGGGGATCGAAAGAATTCTCCCAGGCGCTTTCAAGAACAGGCACCGCCACCATCCCATGGGCGAATATCCGGTCGCGTATGGCCTGGAAGATGTCATCATCAGGCTCATCCAGCAGGCTCATCAATGCCTCGAGTTCCTTATTTCTTGGATCATTAGTCATTAGTCACTGGTCATTGGTTTTCTTCTGTCTTCTGTCTTCTGTCTTCTGTCTTCTGTCTTCTTAAATCAACAAACATGCCATCAAGATAGTTCAATTTGTCAATTTTTCCAAAACATTTACAATCAATTTTTCCTCGTCTTCCTTTATGGTACGCGTATATTCGCCGGTAGCCCGGTTGGCCAGCAGGACGCAGATACTGCCAACTTTGTGCCCCAGCATCCTGCCCAGTCCGTAAAGCGACGAAGTCTCCATTTCGAAATTAATGACCCGGTGATCCTTATAGGAAAAAGCAGCCATCGATTCAAGCATGCCGGGATAAGAACATTTCAACCGTACCTGCCGGCCCTGGGGCCCGTAAAAACCGCCTGCAGTCGCTGTAATGCCCGTTATCCCATCTACTGCCAGCTTTTCAACGATTTCAGCAGTTCCAGGGATTATGTAGGGTGATGGAAGAAATGCCGGCCATTCGGTTTGGCGGATGAATTCAGCAGTAAGTTCCTTATCGGTGACATTTTCAAGGTCCTTATAATAATGCAGCGAGCCGTCCATACCTAATCCGTGTGAAGCAACCACATGGGTACCGATAGGGACATCGGCATGTAAAGTCCCGGAGGTCCCGATCCTTACAATCGTCAGGCTCCTGTGGCCCGTAAGCTGTTCCCTGGTTTTAAGATCCATATTGACGAGCGCATCCAGCTCATTCATCACGATATCGATGTTATCGGGCCCGATGCCGGTAGAAAGCGCTAATATCCGCTTGCCGCTGTAACTGCCAAGATGGCTGACAAATTCCCTGTTCTGCCTCCTAAATTCGATCTTCTCAAAATGATCCGAGATCATGGCAATCCTGGCAGGATCACCCGAAACCAGCACCAGGTCAGGGATTTCTTCAGGTTTTAATTTAAGATGATATATGCTCCCGTCGCTATTAACTATCAGGTCCGACTCCTTCATATCTGTGTTTAATCTGTGTAAATCCGTGTAATCTGTGGTGAATGATCCTCCAAAATTATAATTCCCTTTCAAACATTCCAATCCCTTAATGATATTAATTTTGCAGAATGATAGCAGAAATCATCAGCATAGGCGACGAACTCCTTATCGGACAGGTCGTAAACACGAATGCCACCTGGATCGCGCAGCATTTGCAGGAGATCGGCGTACCGGTAAAACAGGTCTCCGCCATTGCGGATGATGCGGAAGATATCCGGAAAGCCCTTGATCTTGCCTTTTCGCGGGCCGATGTGATCCTGTTGACCGGTGGCCTTGGACCAACAAAGGATGATATCACAAAACACACGCTCTGTGCGTATTTCGGAACACAACTTGTATTCCATGAACCATCCTTCGAAAATATCGTCCGCCTCTGGGGTTCCCGTGGTTACACAATCAGCGCTGTGAACCGAAAACAGGCGGAAATACCGGCGAATTGCACACCTCTCCTTAACATCCACGGCACTGCCCCAGGGATGTGGTTCGAAAACGAGAAGAAGATACTGGTTTCATTGCCAGGTGTCCCTTTTGAAATGGAGGCACTGATGCAGAATGAGGTCCTTCCACGGCTTGCAAAAGAAGACAATCACCGTATCGTCGTCCATAAAACCATACTCACACAGGGCATTGGTGAATCTGCTCTTGCAGAGATCATCCGGGAATGGGAGGATGGGCTTCCCGGAAATATGAAGCTGGCCTATCTCCCGCAAACCGGGCAGGTAAGGCTCAGGATTACCGCCTACGGCGCTTTTAAAGAAAAAACGATGGCTGAAGTCGATGAACAGGTGGAAAATCTGAAAAGCCTGATCCCTGAATTAATCTACGGCTTCGGCATTGAAACGATGGAAGAAGTTGTAGGGAGGATGCTCAAAGAAAAGCATATGACACTTTGCACGGCAGAAAGCTGCACCGGGGGATATCTTGCCCACATGATCACTTCAGTCCCGGGCGCTTCCGAATATTTCACCGGGTCGGTCGTTGCCTATTCAAACCGTATCAAGCAGGAATTTCTGGGAGTCTCCGAAAAATCGCTGGAATCCTACGGCGCTGTTAGCGAGCAGGTTGTGAGGGAAATGGCTGAAGGCGCTCTGAAAAAGCTTAATACCGGTATTGCCGTTTCCATCAGCGGCATCGCCGGTCCCGACGGCGGTACGACCGAAAAACCCGTCGGAACGGTTTGGATCGCCGTGGCCACAGCAACCGGAACAATGGCTAAGAAATTCATGTTCGGCGAGCACCGCGGAAGGAATATCCGCCGGGCAGCGCTGGCAGCATTGAATTTATTGAGAATTGAACTGCTGAAGTAGTTGGACAGTTGGACAGTTGGACAGTTGGACAAATTAACAGTTTAACAATTTAACAATTTAACAGTTTAACAATTTAACAGTTTAACAATCTAACAATTGAGCTATCGAACCCTCAACCATGAATTTCCTTAAAAATAGTTTTGCTTAATTCGAAAATTATTCCGTTCTTTGCACTCCGTTTTTGAAAAAGTAATCGAATAATCTGAATATCATGGCACGAGTTTGTGAAATTACCGGAAAAAGGCCTATCAAGGGACATACTATTTCCCATTCCAATATAAAGACACTCAGGAGGTTCCTCCCGAATCTCCAGACAAAAAGGTTCTTTATTCCTGAAGAAGATAAATGGATTTCCCTGAAGGTGTCGACGGAAGCTATCCGTACCATCAATAAAAAAGGTATTACTGCTTGCCTGAAAGAAGCCCGCGAAAAAGGCTTCACTACGAAATAAGGAAACCCAAGCACCTTAAAAAATGCTGCCACCCTTACGGATGACAGCATTTTTTATTCCTAGTATACCCAACAACCGGCAAAATAAAAACTGCCTCATTCCGTTAAGATTTAACATTAATTTTGCGGCAACCGCTGGTACTACCGAATTAACTTCCTGAAAAAGGCATGAAAATATACCTGTTCATTTTTCTTTTACCGCTTTTGCTGCTGACTTCCATTGCAGCAGCACAGCAGGATGAGCAGGATCGTGAAGAATATTACAAGGGGCTGGTCCAGTTCTCAGGTGCTGTTGTAACCGGCGATAGCCTTCGGCCTGTTTCTTTTACGCATATCATAGATCATAATACCGGGTTTGGTACTGTCAGCGATTATTACGGTTACTTTTCCTTTGTTGCCCGCAAAGGGGATACGATAACTTTTTCAGCCATCGGGTTTAAAAAAGGACGGTTCGTGATCCCCGATACTATTCACAATAACCGGTATACAATGTTCCAGGTGATGACTTCAGATACGGTCTATCTTTCGGAAACAGTGATCTATCCCTGGCCTACAAAGGAACAGTTCCGGGAAGCCTTTTTAAGTCTTGACATCCCCGATGATGACCTTGAAATTGCCCGCAAGAACCTCGACAGGTACGAGCTGTATGTCAGGGCGGAAGCTATGCCTATGGACGGAAGCATGAATTATCGCAATTATATTGATCAGACTGTCAGTAAATTATATTATGCCGGCCAGACCCAGCCGATTAGCCTGCTCAACCCTTTTGCCTGGGCGCAGTTTTTCCAGGCCTGGAAGGACGGGAAATTTAAAAGAAAAGACCGGTAAAAAAGAAATCAGCTTAATGATATATACCCGATATATACTCCTGGCCCTTTTATTGGGCATCGCATCAATCGGCGCGGCCCAGCAAAATGCAATTCTCACCGGCAATGTCAGGGACCAGGAAAATAAGCCCCTGGAACTGGTTAACGTCGCCATGCTTGGCAGCAGCGCTGGCAGCACCACCGATGCGGCAGGAAATTATGTCCTGGTCCTCCCGGCCGGCCAGGAGGTCACTGTCGATTTCTCTTTCATCGGCTATAAATCCAAAAGGTTCCAGATAAACCTCCAACCTGGAGATAAGAAGGAACTGAACGTTGTCCTGATGATCTCCTTTACCGAGCTGAAAGATGTGGAAATCAAAGACAGGCAGGTCAGGAGCTATAATTATGTGAGGCTCGACCCGAAAGAGGCGAAAATGATCCCGACCTTAAGCGGCGGTATCGAATCGATGCTGAAAACCCTTCCCGGTGTAAGTTCCGTCAATGAACTGAGCTCGCAGTATTCTGTCAGGGGTGGGAATTTTGATGAAAACCTGGTCTATGTGAACGGGATCGAAATATACCGCCCGTTCCTGATCCGGTCGGGTCAGCAGGAAGGGATGAGCTTTATCAATTCCACCCTGGTGTCAGGGATCATTTTCTCCGCAGGGGGATGGGATGCCAAATACGGCGACAAAATGTCGTCCGTGCTTGATATTACCTACCGGAAACCGGATTCGGCAGCGGCTTCTGTGAAACTCAGCCTGCTGGGTGCCGAAGGCCATATCGAAGGCCTGACAAAGAATAAAAAAGTTACCTTTCTCACCGGTGCAAGATACAAGACTACCCAGTATATCCTGAACAGCCTCGAAACAAAAGGCAGCTACCGGCCAAATTTTTTAGATGTCCAGGGGGTCGTTACCTATGATCTGACTAAAAAAGTGCAGTTTTCAGTTCTTGGTTATTATTCCCGCAATTCCTACCAGCTCGTCCCTGAAAGCCGCCAGACTAATTTCGGTACTATCCAGCAAGCTTATCGTCTCGACATTTATTTCGACGGTCAGGAAGTCGACCGGTACCGGATGTACCTCGGGGCTTTCAGCGTCGATTATAAACCAAGCCCTGACCTGATGATGAAATTCATTGTTTCCGGCTTTAATACAAGGGAAAGCGAAACTTTCGACATCCGCGGACAGTACTGGATCGGCAAGCTTGAGAATTCGTTCGGCGATGAAGAATTCGGCAACGTCACTGAAAATCAAGGTGTGGGGACTTTCATGGAGCATGCCCGGAATTACCTCGATGCCGGTGTTTTCAATACGGAATACAAGGGAAGTTACCTCTGGCAGGGACATTTTCTGAGCTGGGGCATGAAATACCAGTATGAAAATGTTAATGATAAGCTAAGAGAATGGGAAATGATCGATTCAGCTGGCTATTCCCTCCCCGATCCACCCGTTAATATTGGCGATGTCACTGATCCGAAAGCGCCCCTTGAATTGATGGAATCAGTCAGGTCCGAAGCAAACCTTTCGTCGAACAGGCTGATGGGTTATGTTCAGAATACCTGGGACCTGCTTGACGAAGGGCGCGACCTGAGCGTTACGGCAGGTGTCCGCTTTCATTACTGGGATTATAATGGACAGTTCCTCTTCAGTCCCCGGGCATCCATCGCCTATAAACCGCTATGGCAGCACGACGTGGTCTTCCGCTTTTCGGCCGGGTACTATTACCAGCCTCCGTTTTATAAAGAGCTCCGTGACCTTGAGGGCAACCTGAATCCTGATATCAGGGCCCAGAAATCCATACATTTCGTCGCCGGCATGGATATTAATTTCCTTGCCTGGGACCGCCCGTTCAAGTTTACAACCGAAGCCTATTACAAATATCTTGACGATCTTATTCCTTATATCGTTGATAATGTGAGGATCCGCTACCTTGCTGATAATATTGCCCACGGATATGCGACAGGCATTGATTTTAAGATCAACGGCGAATTTATCAAAGGGACCGAATCGTGGATGAGCTTATCATTCCTTAAAACCATGGAAGATATTGAAGGTGATTTTTATTACGATTATTATAATGAAAGCGGTGAAAAAATTATCCCTGGCTATACCCCCGACCAGGTCGTGGCCGATAGCATAAGGCATAATCCCGGCTATATTCCCCGACCTGCAGATCAGAGGGTTAGCTTTGCTATTTTCTTCCAGGATTATCTTCCCCTGATCCCAACGCTTAAGGCGCATCTTTCGCTGATCTTCGGAACCGGGCTCCCATTCGGCGCCCCCGATTCACCGCTATATACCCATACGCTCCGCTTTCCTCCCTACAGGCGTGTAGACCTTGGATTCTCAAAGCTTCTGATCGGGGAAAAGACTCAATTTAAAAAAGACACGAACCCGTTAAGGCACATCGACAACGCATGGATCAGCCTGGAGATATTCAATCTGTTTGACATCAGTAATACGGTTTCGTATATCTGGGTGAAGGATATAAACAATCGGGAATACGCTGTCCCTAATTACCTAACTCCCAGGCAGTTGAACCTTAAGCTCATAGTAGAATTCTGATTTAAGAAATTTTTAACAAAAAATAACTTGACATGAGCTAAAAATGTTAATATTTTTGTACGATAGAATGGGTCTAAATTAGATTTTTTTCGTATATTTGTCCCATCAAAGTTCTTAGGATAAAAACGAATTAGAGCAACTAAGTTTTTCATAGGTACAGTTGTCTGAGTCCTTTCGGACAACTCTTTTGGTTTGGTTAATAATCGGCAAAGAGGTCACGCGCCCGCGTGGCCTTTTGCTTTTTATATAACTTTAAGAAACCTTTTAGAAAGTTAGGATTGATTTGCGGATAATGCTTACTGCATCATGGATCTGTTCTTCCGTGATCACCAGGGGTGGTGCAAAACGGATAATATGCTCGTGTGTGGGCTTTGCCAGGAGTCCGTTTTCAGCCATCCTTACACATACATCCCACGCGGTTTTGCCGCCTTTTGGCCTCACAACGATGGCATTCAGCAATCCCTTGCCCCTGACCAGCTCGATCATATCCGATTTGATGCCTTTCAACTCTTCCCTGAAAATAGCACCGAGACGGTTGGCATTTTCGGCCAGCTTCTCATCCCTTACCACTTCCAGTGCAGTAATTGCAACTTTTGCCGCAATCGGATTGCCGCCGAATGTCGAACCATGCTGGCCGGGCTTGATGCACATCATGATGTCATCATTGGCCAGTACTGCAGAAACCGGGTAAACGCCGCCTGATAAGGCTTTACCGAGAATGAGCATATCCGGTTTAACATTTTCGTGCTCGCAGGCAATCAGTTTACCGGTACGTGCTATCCCTGTCTGTACCTCATCGGCGATAAAAAGGACATTTTTAGCCTTGCACATTGCGGCGGCTTTGGAAAGGTATCCTGCGTCCGGGACAAAAACACCGGCTTCACCCTGGATGGGTTCAACGAGGAAACCTGCAACATTGGGCTGCTCAAGGGCCGTTGCCAGCGCGTCCAGGTCATTATAAGGTATGGTGATAAATCCGGGGGTGTAAGGGCCGAATCCTCCGCGGGCATCCGGATCGGTCGACATGGAAATGATCGTGATTGTCCGGCCATGGAAGTTGCCTTCGCAAACGATGATCTTCGCTTCATGTTCTGGAATGCCTTTCTTATCATACGCCCATTTACGGCAAAGCTTCAATGCGGTTTCCACTCCTTCAGCGCCGGTATTCATCGGTAACACTTTATCGAAGCCGAAATACTTTGTGATATACTCTTCGTAGGCACCGAGTGCATCATTATAAAAAGCGCGGGAAGTCAGGGTCAGTGTCTTGGCCTGATCTATCAGGGTTTGAACGATCCTGGGATGGCAATGGCCCTGGTTGACGGCCGAATATGCCGAAAGAAAGTCAAAATATTTTTTTCCTTCAACATCCCATACAAAAACGCCTTCTCCTTTTGATAATACAACGGGTAGTGGGTGATAGTTATGCGCACCGTACTTTTCTTCCAGCTCAATAGCCTTCCTGGAGTTCATCACATCGATCATAGAAATAGAAATTAGAAATTAGAAATTAGAAATTTTAGGCAAAGTTATGAATTTTGCGTCATTCCGGCGCAAGCCGGAATCTGTATCAAATTTTAAAAGAAATGCCGGAAAGGCAGCAGCAGCCATTCGATGAACCTTTGCAGCCGGGGCCTGTTCAGCCATATATCAATATTAAAAGCCTCACTATGCTCAATTGTTTCCCGTATGTGCTTGTCGAGCTGGCTTGCGATCCTTTCATCCTGCCCGATCAGGATGATTTCATGCATATAGCGGAAGGAACGGTAATCGAAATTCGGTGAGCCGATTGCAAAATTTTGCCTGTCAACCATCATAGCTTTGGAGTGAAGGTTAGTCGGCAGGTAATAAAGAAACTTCAGCCCGCCCTGATGCATCGGCCCGAGGTAACGGTTTCGGAGGATATCGATAAGCATGACATCGGAATGGCGGGGAACGACAACGGTAACCGCCACACCCCTTTTACATGCATCTAAAAGGGCCTTCCGGAGAAAATAACCAGGCAGGAAATAAGGCGTTTCGATCAGGATCTCATGCTGGGCATGCCTGATCATTTGTATGAATTTTTTACTTATCCTTTTTTTGGTAATGGAAGGCACATCACGCACGATCTGGAAATCATCATGACGAAGAAGGCGGATATATGAATTTTTTTCGAAAAAATACCTGTTATACAGCCTGAAATCAAGGCTGAAGACTTTCCGGAGAATAATCGCCAGTCCCCCTTCCATACGAAGCATAAGCTCCCTCCAGGGCAGGCTGTAAGCGGCTATGTTCGCCGATCCGATCCAGCTTATGTTATCATCGATGACCAGAATCTTGCGGTGATTGCGCCTGTGGTTCTTTGTAAAGAAATCGATCACAAATTTTATCTTCAGGAAAAACCGTACCTGGCCACCCCTGGCAGTCAATTCCTTAAAATACTCATCCGGCACACCTGCACCCCATGAATCGATTAATAATTTAACCTCGACACCTTCTTTAGCTTTAAGTATCAGCGCCTCCCGGAATCGTTTTCCGATTTCATCATCATAAAACTTATAGATCTCAAGAAAAACATATCGCCTGGCACGGGAAATATCATCCAGCATGGCTTCATAATATTGTGCCGGGATGTTGAAAAGTCGATATGGTGAAGTTGCCGGTTCCATCGCTGATTGTTGCAAATGTAGATAAAAGTCGGCAGTCTTCAGTCGGCAGTCGGCAGTCGTTAATTTGTGCAGGTATTGATCATCCCTGACGACTGAAGACTGACGACTGACGACTTATTAATTATCTTTGCCTAACTAAACACAGCACTATGATCAGATCGATGACCGGTTTCGGTAAAAGCCAGGTTGATCTCCCCGGCAAAATAATCACCGTTGAGATCCGCTCCCTTAACAGCAAACAGCTCGATCTGAATTTCCGGGCACCCTCGGTGTACCGCGAAAAGGAGATGACTGCACGTTCACTCATTGCACAGCGGCTCGAACGTGGCAAGGTCGATGTCAATATTTCTGTCGAATCCAAAAACGACCAGCCGGTCATGACCATCAACAAAAATATCGCCCTTCAATACCTGGAGCAATTAAATGATCTTGCCGCTTCCATTCCCAATTATATCAAGGGCGATATGCTGCCGATACTGGTGCGCATGCCGGATGTACTGAAATCCGAAAAAGAAGAGTTTTCAGAAGAAGAATGGGCGCAGATTGAGCTTTCGATCGCATCTGCACTGGATGAAGCAGATAATTTCAGGAAGGGTGAAGGGGAAATGCTCAGGAAGGAATTTATATCCAGGATCAATAAGATCTTAACCCTGCTTGGTGCAGTTGAACCGTTGGAAAATGCAAGGTTAACCGCCGTCAGGGCTAAGTTTGAAATGCGCCTGGAAGAGATCAGGCAGGATAAATCCTATGACCAGAACCGCCTTGAGCAGGAACTGGTCTACTACTTTGAAAAGCTAGATATTACTGAAGAAAAGCAGAGGCTGAGGAAACATTGTGATTATTTCATAATTACGCTCGACGAGATAGAGTCGCCCGGTAAAAAGCTGGGTTTTGTCACGCAGGAGATCGGCCGTGAGATAAATACGCTGGGATCGAAGGCTAACGACGCCCAGATCCAGGTGCTTGTCGTGCAAATGAAAGATGAACTCGAAAAAATAAAGGAGCAACTGGCCAATATCCTGTAAGGTGAAAGGGAAATTCATCATTGTCAGCGCCCCTTCCGGCGCGGGAAAGACCTCGATCGTCAGGGAACTGATGCAGGCCGGCCTCGGGCTGGAATTTTCCGTCTCCGCTGCAAGCCGGCCTCCACGTCCCGGTGAAATCAACGGGAAGGATTATTTCTTCATTTCAGCAGAAACTTTCAGGGAGAAAATTGAAAATGGCGAATTGCTGGAATGGCAGGAGGTTTACAAAGACCAATATTACGGCACACTGAATTCGGAAGTGGAAAGGATCTGGAATGCCGGC
Organism: uncultured Bacteroidales bacterium; assembly: GCA_964371595.1. Taxonomy (GTDB): domain Bacteria; phylum Bacteroidota; class Bacteroidia; order Bacteroidales; family JAGOPY01; genus JAGOPY01. Next base: position 32,115 of record CAYJNJ010000021.1, read on the forward strand.
CATCATGTGCTTTTCGATGTTGACGTGCAGGGCGGGATGAACCTGAAAAAAATGTTCCCTGAAATATCCCTTTCCCTTTTCATTAAGCCACCATCCCCTGAGGAACTGGAAAAACGCCTTCGGCTAAGATCTACCGAATCCGATGAAAGCCTTCGCAAACGCCTGGATAAGGCAGGCTCTGAATTGACATATGCGGGTGAATTCGACAGGATCATCGTCAATGATATACTGGACGAAGCCGTAAAACAGGCCATTGAAGCCGTGAAAAAATTTTTAACTCCATGACCGAACCGGCAAAAACAAAGAAAGTAGGGCTGTTTTTCGGGTCGTTCAACCCAATACACAGCGGGCACATGATCATTGCAGGCTATATGCTGCATTTCACCGACCTGGATGATGTCTGGCTAGTGATTTCCCCGCATAACCCTCTAAAGGAGAAGAAATCCCTGCTTGCCGACAACCACCGATACGCCATGGTTCAAATCGCCATTGAAGACAATCCCCGCCTGAGGGCAAGTAACATCGAGTTCAAGCTGGCACAGCCATCTTACACGATCGACACTCTGGTCAGGCTCGAGGAAAAGCATCCTGACCACCAGTTTGTACTCATAGCAGGCACCGATATCTTCCCGACATTTCACAAATGGAAAAATTACGAAATCCTGCTTGAGAATTACAAATTCTATATTTACCGGCGCCCCGGATATGAAGCCGGGGAATATGCCCTGCATCCTCATGTCCACATTTTCGACGCCCCGATGATGGAGATCTCTTCCAGCTTCATCAGGGAAGCCATTGCAGAAGGTAGGGATATCAGGTACTTTGTGCCGGAAAAGGTTTACCAGTATATGAAAGAGATGCATTTTTACGAGAAATGAGCCCCATTGCCGGTTTTATCCATTACTTTACGATCTTTGTGAAAAATGTGCTTTTGAAAATTAAAAGCTCCTCCACGATTTTAGCTGTGATCATCATCCTCACAGGAATGACACTGGTACGGTGCGCCAAGCAGGGGACCCCTGCCGGCGGGCCAAAGGATGAGGAACCGCCCAGTCTCGTTTCAGCTACGCCACCGGACCATACCGTATTTTTCAATGCGAAAAAGGTGACACTTTCGTTCAGCGAATTTATCCAGCTCAAAAATCCCGCAAAGGAAATCTTTGTTTCCCCGCCAATGAAGCTTAAACCGGAATATAAGGTGCAGGGGAAAAAAGTGCTGATTGAATTCCAGGAAGAACTTAAGGAGAATTCAACCTACACCATTAATTTTGGCAACGCCATTGTCGATTATACGGAAAGCAACCCGCTGGTTAACTTCGAATACGTTTTTTCAACCGGCAGCCATATTGATTCGCTTTCCGTTTCCGGCAGGGTCCTGAATGCCTACGACCTTAAAGCGGAACCGGAGATCCTTGTTATGATCTACCGGGATAATAATGATACGGTTACCCTCGATTCCCTGCCTTATATGGTGCCGCCGGCCAGTGCATCAAAAAGCACTAAAACAGGGGATTTCCGGATTAATAATCTCGCTCCGGGCGAATACAAGCTTTTTGCCCTTGAAGACCTGAATAACAATTTCATTTTTGACCTTCCCAACGAACGTATAGCCTTTCTTGACAGCCTTGTGACTATTTCCCCACCGGAACCGGAAGAAATTGTTGCCGATTCTACCGATACAATTCAGCTTGAAGGTCCCTCATTCAGGCTTTTAACCGAAAAATCCCACACGCTTTATCTTTTCGAAGAGGCTAATCCGGCCCAAAGATTAATGGATAAAAAACTGATGGGCGCCAACCTGCTGCAGTACATTTACAGGAGGCCTGTGGATTCTATTAATATTTCTACAGTTAATTTTCAGCCACTAATTTCCGACTGGTATATTTTAGAGTATGGCACCCTACGGGATACCGTCAATATCTGGCTTAAATCCGGACTGCCGGATACACTAAGAGTGCGCGTAAGCGTTTCGGATTCACTGGCTGATACCTCCAGGTACATACTTTCCAGGGGCAGGGCTGAAAAACCTGGCGGCAAGAAGAAAGAAGCCGTTGCCCGTACAATGGTTTTCGGGCCAAATACCTCATTCGGAAAATTGGACATCCATAAAGATCTCATCCTGAACTTTGCCATCCCGGTGCAGGATGTCGATTCCTCCCGGCTGAGCCTGTTTGTTGTGAAAGATTCGGCGACAATATTTCCGCCATTTACATTTACTGACAGCATAGGGCATCATATAAAAGTTAATTATAAATGGGCCCCGGATGAGCTCTATGTCCTTAATGCCGACGACTCTGCTTTTATGGATATTAGCGGGGCATACAACGACAGCACCTCAATCCGGTTTAAAGTGAGATTAGCTGAAGATTATGGTATCCTGATCCTCAAAATCATCGGGAATGGTTCTGAAAGTCCCTGTATTATTCAGCTAATGACAGAAAAGGATGTTCTTATCGAGGAAAAAACGATTGCAGGTACCGGCATTATCAGGTTTGAGCATATCCTGCCAGGCAATTTCAAACTAAAAGCCATCCATGATACAAATGGAAATGGCAAATGGGATACCGGCGATTATAGCGAGGGAGTACTGCCAGAAAATGTGGAATACTACAAAGCGCCGCTGAGTATCAGGGCGAATTGGGACATGCAGGAAGAATGGCAACTTGAAAAGTAAGGCTTATTCGTCGTTGCAGCGATTGAGGCAATCGATGATCTCGGTCAGGACCTGGTTTTTAATCGAATAAAAGATCTTCTTTCCGTCACGCTTTGATGCAAGAACCCCTTTATTTTTCAGGATGTTGAGATGATGCGATGCTGCAGCCTGTTCGATTTTAAGTTTCTTATAAATCTCGGTGACGCTCATCTGTTTCCCGTCATGCAATAAATCAATGATGGCTATGCGCATTGGATGGGCCATAGCCCTAAGTTTGCTTGATGCCTGCTCGAGCTTCTCAATCTGAATCTGAACTTTTCCCATAACTAATTTTTTTGCTAAATTATAAAATACATCATAAATCAATAAATATGTATATGTATTTTATGTTATTTATATTTAATCTAAAAAAATAGAAGTGAATGAGAAGCTCCTTCCGTCGAAAAGCCCTTTATCGCTGAGCTTAATTTCAGGGATAACCAGGAGTGCCATAAAATAAAGGGTCATAAAAGGTGCCTGCAGTGTACTGCCCATTTGACGGGCCTTTTGATCGATTGCTTCATATTTCCCTGCAATCTCAAAACCATCGAGATGCGACATTATCCCTGCAACCGGCAAAGGCAACAGTGAAATATCATCCCCGTCGGCACAACAGATCCCGCCCCTGCATTCCACCAGTGTGTTTATGGCCCGGACAAGGTCGCTGTCGTCAACTCCGACTGCAATAATATTGTGGCTGTCGTGAGCAACGGTCGATGCGATGGCTCCCCTATTCAGCCCGAACCCATGGATAAAGGCGATAGCTGGCTTAGTTGGCTGGTACCGGTTCATCACCACCATTTTCAGGATGTCATTCGCCGTATCACTTACTACATTTCCATCAATTAAAGCTGATATATTTGTCATCTCATGCGTGATCAGCTGGCCTTCAAGGGCCTCGATGACCCTGAGTTTTGTCCCGCCGGCCCTGACCCGCAAATCCTCAACGGTTACTTCCCTGGCATTGAAAAAATTCAGCGGTTCCTCCGGGACGGATCCTATCAAAGTTTTCCCATGTTCCGCCACAAGTTTGCCGTCGATATATGTTTTAAGCACATTGAATCTGGCAGGATCATCGATAATGACAAGGTCAGCAGGATCGCCTGGCTGGAGAAGGCCGGTTTTAAGATTGTAATGCTTTTGGGGATTTAACGTACAGGCCCTGATTACAGTAACCAGGTCATACCCTTTTTCAATTGCCCTTCGGGCGATGTCGTTAATATGCCTCTGAGCGAGATCGTCAGGGTGGCGGTCGTCAGAGCAAAACATGACCAGGTCCGGATAAGTGTCAAGCAGAGGCACCAGGGCTTCAAAATTCCGGGCAGCGCTTCCTTCACGGATCAGGATGTGCATCCCGTAAGCCGCTTTTTCAATAGCTTCTTCGAGCGAGAAGCATTCATGGTCGGTGGAAATGCCGGCCATGATGTATTTCCGCGCATCGCTTCCCCTCAGCCCTGGGGCATGGCCGTCAACCGGCTTCCCATATTTCCGGGCAAGCGCCAGTTTTGCCATAACTTCTTCATCATTATTCAAAACACCGGGGAAATTCATCATTTCCGACAGGTATGCGACCTCTTCCATTTGCAGCAATTCCTCAATCTCCCTGACGCCAAGGCTGGCCCCCGCCGTTTCAAACGGGGTAGCAGGGACGCATGAGGAGGCCCCGAAGTAAAATTTGAATGGTACTTTTTTACCGTTGCGGATCATGAACTTTACCCCTTCAATCCCAAGCACATTAGCTATCTCATGCGGGTCGGAAACAGTTGCCACAGTACCATGAGTAACCGCAAGACGGGCAAATTCAGAGGGGATAAGCATCGAGCTTTCGATATGGATATGGGCATCGACCAGACCGGGTAAAATGTAATCAGTAGCTGCCACATTTTCTTCCATTATTTCGATAATCTTACCTTCATCGATATATATAGTCCCTGGAAATACACGGCCGGCTACAACGTCGACAATCTTTCCCATGACAGAAAAAGCACCTGGTTTCATAAGGATAATGTTAGGTGGATAAAATTAGGCTTTATTCCCGATAATTTTATTTGCCAGTTGACCACAGGCGGCATCAATGTCTTTTCCCCGGCTTCGCCTGATATTGACCACCATGTTTTTCTTATCGAGAAATTCCTTGAAAGCCATTGTCCGCTCTTCGCCGGAGTCTTCATAAGGCGAATTTTCAACAGGGTTATATTGGATGAGGTTGACCTTTACGGGAAAATTCTTACAGAACTCAGCAAGGGCCCTGGCATCCGAAATCGTATCATTAAAACCCTTCAGCATCACATATTCAATTGTAATCCTGGTATGGGTCTGCTCGTGAAAATATTTGACGGCTTCAATCAGGTCTTCAAGAGTGTTTCGCAGGTTATAAGGAATGATCTGGTTTCGTTTTTCGTTAATGGCAGAGTGCAGGGAAAGCGCCAGGTTGAACTTAACTTTATCAGTGCCCAATTGCCTGATCATCGAAGCAATACCCACGGTAGATACAGTAACACGCTGCGGTGACATCCCCAGCCCGTCGATTGCCGAAATCCTTTCGGCTGATTTCAGAACATTGTGATAGTTCAGCATCGGTTCGCCCATACCCATGTAAACAATGTGGGTGAGTGGCAGGTTGTACTCCTTCCTGGCGGTTTCTGCAATGATGGCGACCTGGTCGAAGATCTCATCAAAGAAAAGGTTACGGATGTAACGTATCATCCCTGTCGCGCAGAATTTGCAGGCCAGGTTACAGCCAACCTGTGATGAGATGCAGGCTGTCATTCTCGTCCCTGAAGGGATCAGTACCCCTTCAACAATATTTCCGTCGAACAGGCGGAACGACATCTTGATCGTACCATCTTCACTTTTTTGTGTAGTATTGACCTCGATAGCGTTGATCGTAAAGTGCTCCTTCAGCAATTCCCTGTTTGAAAGGGAAATGTTGGACATCTGGTCGAATGAACGAACCGTCTTTTTCCAGAGCCATTCATAAACCTGGCGTGCCCGGTAAGCTTCAATCCCACGTTCCGAACAAAAACTGGTCAGCTCGGGCAGGGTCAATGTCCTGATATTAATCTGGTTGCTCACTTTTAATTATTTTTAAAGACCGGAATCAGTTCCAGTCCGTTTTGCTGAAAATATTTACCGGTAGTCCTGAAATTGTTTGATATTCCAAGAAGGAAGCCACCACCGCCGGAACCGCAGAGCTTCATCTTAAAGTCATCACGTTGAAGTCCCGCTTCCCATAACGATTTCATGTTTCCCGGGATCATTTCCGGGAGATAAAGGAACTGGAATGCCGATAATTCTGTAAGGTACGAATAAAATCCGCTCATATCACCTTTAAGGAAAGTTTCAATGCATCCGTTGTTCGCAGGGATGAAAACATTACTGACCTGGTTTTTAAATCCCGGGTCTTTCAGTTTATCAGTAAATAGCTTGACCAGCGGCCCGGTCTTTCCGAGCACACCGGAATTAACAAGGAATATAGCGCTGTTGGCACCGAATTTTTCACGGGGGATAGCAACGGTTTCAATTTGCATTTTGCTCCTGATCAGCAATGGACTCCTGATATAACAAAGCAATGGGTCGAGGCCGGAACTAACCCCATGGAAGTACGATTCCATCTGCGAAAGAACTTCTTTCAGGTTTGAAATCTCCATCCCTGTAAGTATTTTACGGCTGTTATTCTTCCTGATCACATAATGGTCATAAATTGCAGCGACCAGGGCACCGGAGCTCCCGATACCATAACCCTGGGGAATGTTGGATTCAAAATAAAGGCCATTTTCGAGATCATTTTCAAGCCTCTCAAGATCAAGCCTGTCACGCAACGATGGCTTGCGCTGCATTTCTTTAAGGTACTGCAGGAAATTCCTGAGCTGTTGATTTGATTCACCCGCCATCTCGGTATTTGTGTATTGCTCCTGCCCGATGAACATCAGCTCGCCGGTAAAATGGGAATATGGAATAGTCAGTGCCATCGAATCGCAGATCACCCCGTATTCGCCGAATAACATGATCTTTGCGTAAAATAAATCGCTTTTCAACTTTAACTTAAAATTTAAAATTTAGAATTTTATTGGCCCTTGGCCCATCTCATCATCGATCCAGTGGCCATTTTCACAATATTTCAAAAGGTCATTGCGGATCCAGTCCAAAACGACCGTTTCATTTGATTTCGGGTACAGCAGGTGCACATTTGGCCCTGCATCCAGGGTAAAGCAAACCGGGACCGAAGTCTCATTTCTGAACTGCCTGGTTGCTTTAATAATTTCCAGTGTGCCAGGTTCTAAAAGCAGGTATGACGGATCCGAGCTCATCATGAGCGCATGAAGGTTCAGGGCTTCAGCTTCCGTGATGCTGACAAACTCATCCATATCCCCCGATTTCAGGGCTTCACAAAGTCTGAGCACATTAGCCATGGCTGCTTCATATCTTTGTGAGGCGTATGGATGCTTATCCATCAACGAATGCCCGGCCCGGCTCGACACATCCTTCTGCCTGCTGCTGACCACAAGGATGGCGTCTTTCATTTCGCCAAAGCAAGGATGGACATCAAAAGGGACAGGTATGGCATAATCATCAGAAGACCCGTCAACTTGCGGGATCCTGCCCCAGGCAACAAATCCGCCGTACACAGAGCGGCACGCGCTTCCGGAAGCCAACCGGGAAAGGTTCGAAGCGACCTGGAGATCCAGGGGCTCACCGGCTGAAACAGCTAAAAAATCGGCTATGCAAAGCCCCAGTGCACTCATGCTTGATGCTGAAGATGCAATACCGGCAGAATGCGGAAAAGTATTGGAACTGGTTATTTTAAAAGTATACTCCCTGATAACAGGGTAATCTTCCGCCAGGGAATGGAGCAAGGTAGAAATCTTATCCGCAAATTTCCCGTTCTGCCTGCCTTCAAACAGGAATTCCAGGAAAGGATGGTTGTCCCCTGCATCCGGGATGAATTCCATGGTCATTTCGGTAAATGCGCGGCTAAGTGTCATGCTGATAGAAGGATTGGCCGGGATCTGGACCGGTCTTTTCCCCCAATACTTGACCAGGGCGATGTTTGATGGACTTCGCCAGGAGATTTTACCAGGAGATGTATTAGTTTGCTTTTTCATTATTTCTGCCGCAAGCCACAAGCTATAAGCCACAAGCCACAAGCTTTATTTTTCCAATTTAACTCTTAAACCTTGATATACTATTTCTGTCCAGTTAAATACAATATCCAGTTTTTTCTTTTTAAAATAATCCCGAACGGCCTCCGGGCTTAAGAAACTACCTGCCATGATAAAATCTCCGCCCCAGGCTCCAAGCGATTTGATCTCCCCATTGAAATCAGGGAACAACTCTTGCTTAACAGGAGTAATACCAAGTATCCCGGAAATTATCCGTTCATGCTGTTCCATAAGTTCAAGAAATCGCACAGGATCAGCCTCACTGCTCATTGCCACTGTAAGACCTGATATCTCCCGGATGACCTTTGGATCCGAGGGCCCCTTCTCCCTAAATTTCCTGACACTTTCCTGGGAATCCTGTTTTTGTCCAAGGTAAACAAAATAAAGATACTTTGTAACAGCAGGGTGCAAAGATGCCTTTTCTACTTTGGGATGATCGTCTTCAATGCTGTAAATTACGGGTTGATCCGCCCTCGCACAAAAGACATCAAATCCGGATCCCTGGAAAACTTTCCGGTAATATGTGAATAAATCGATATCAAGCCACTCTGCCAGGTTTGAGACCAGGGAGGAACTGCTGCCCAGGCCCCAGTCCAGGTTAAAATCAATCCGGCATTGGATCCGGAAACCTGTACCGTCCGGGAACAGGTCGGGTTGTAAATCACAGCCTGCCCTGAGTAATTTCCGGATTAATATGGCTGAATGATCACTGGTAGTGCTGATGATCTTCATTTCTTTTCCCTGGAGTTCAGCCCTGAACCAGGGTTTATCCATAACAAGTGTTTCCCAGAGGATAATGCCTGGTGATGAAATTTTGGTGACAGTCATGGATTGGCCGAATTTCAGCGGGACACTCAGGGCTTTTGCACCGTGGAGAACCAGGTATTCACCGGAAAGAAGGAACTTTCCCTTAGAATAATATTCCCCGGCTCTCAATGTTCAGCCTTTTACACCCAGGATCTGAGACCTGTAGTTGTTAATAAAGTCGGTTACCGATTTGAACGATACCTTATGATTTTTGAAATACTCGACCGCTTTTTGTTTTTCTTCCTGAGTAGCAGCATAGAAATTCAGGATATTAAACAGGTGCATTTTCATATGCCCCACCTGGATCCCTTTGGTAACTAACGATTTGACAGCACCAAAATTATTTGCCAGTCCTGCAGCTGCGGCAATCATCATTAATTCCCGGGCACTCGGGTTACCTAACATTTCCAGTGAAAATCTTGCCATCGGGTGAAGTGATGTTAATCCGCCTACAGTTCCAAGGGCAAGAGGAACTTTAAGCTCATAATGAAAGATCCCGTTTTCCAGGGTAAGCTCTGTCAGGCTCTGGTATTTTCCATTCCGGCAGGCGTAGGTATGGGCTCCGGCCTCAATCGCCCGGAAGTCGTTCCCGGTTGCAAGAGCAAGAGCATCAATGCCATTGAATATTCCCTTGTTATGCGTGGCGGCCCTGTGCTCGTCAACCATCGCGATTTCCACCGCTTTCTGGAATTTCCATGCGAACCTGTCAGGCCCCATCTCATTTTCATTGATAATAAGGTCTTTAACATCACATTCCACCCAGGCCCGCACAAGGCAATCGGGGGTGTAATTAGAAAGGATAGACATGATGATCTCGCAGTCTTTTTCCTCATCCTGGAACCGGGGGCTTTTCACCAGGAATTCCTTTAAAATGCGGGCAAACTCTTCAAGGACCGAATTAATGAAATTTGCCCCCATTGAATCCACTGTCTCGAACGAAACCTTGAGCTGGTAATAATCGTCGATGCGCTCGGTCATTTGCACCAGCTCAATAGCAAGAATCCCACCTCCCCTGCCCTCCATATTTGAAGTAATCGCCTTTGTACCTGCAATCAATTCCTTTTTAAGCTCCGGCATTGCCCCTTTTAGCTTTTCCGCATCGCCTTTCCACAGAAAATGAACCTGTCCCAGTTTTTCCGAGGACACCACTTCCGCATGGAACCCACCCCTTTCGGCCCAGAATTTCGCACTGCTGGATGCGGCGGCAATTACAGAGCTCTCTTCGATTACCATCGGGACCATATAATTTATCCCGTTTATCAGGAAATTCGGTGCGATGCCGAAAGGAAAGTAGAAGTTGGAAAGGGTATTTTCGCTGAATTCATCGAAAAGGGTCTGCTTTTTAGGATCACTGTGCCAGTATGACTTCAATTCCCTCAATACCTTTTCCGGGTGATCAAAAAAACTGGCCACAAGCTTAAGTTTCTCCTCTTTACTCATCTTGGAGAAACCATTGATCATTCCGTTTATGTTCATCTTTCAGTGTCCTTTATAACGAAATAAGCATTGGCAAGCTTAATGCCTTCAACCTGATATTCAACGAATTTTTTCAAATCGTCGTATGACTGGCTGGCGTATTTAAGTAACCCGGAAGCCTGGCCGTAAATCGCCGGTAAATTGCATTTATTGATGAGCCAGTAACCATCCAGGAAGGAGCTAATGCCACCTGAAATAATAATTTGCCGGCACCTGATGCTTTTATCGTTCCCATAAATGGAATTGATCATTTCTATCATTTCAAATGCATCATGACCAATCCGGCTAACAGGCCCGAAATATTGCTGTTTAAATTCAGCAGACCTCATCAACTCAATTTTTGCAAAATTCGTTCCGCCGAAAGCGGCGAGTTCAACTGCCTCCAGGGGCATTTGCAGTAAAGCTTTAAGACTTTCCGGGCCCATCCCCTGCCCGACCTCTTTGACGATCACGGGATAATTAAACATTTCGAGAAAAGTCTTTATAGTATCGACAGGTGCTTGGCGGAACAGGTCGCCTTCCGGCTGTAGCCATTCCTGCAAAGGGTTTACATGGATGATCAGTCCATCGGCCCTTAGTTTTTCAACCATCCTGTTCACAGGAGAAATATCTTTCCTGGTCACCATTTCCTCAACCTGGGCAATGCCAAGGTTTGAATAAAAAGGAAGATCGTCACCTATAATTTCGCGCATGTCGAAATCAGGTAAATGCTCATCTCCTGCCAGGATCGGGCGGCAGGAGCCAAGCCCCATTCCCAGCCCGAATTCATGACATACCCTTGCAAGGTTCCGGTTGATAGTTCCTGCGAGCTCCGTCCCCCCGGTCATGCTGGAAACCCAGAGTGGTGCACGCATTGTCTTTCCAAGAAAGGTAAATGGAACAAGGTCAGCTGCAGGGTGACTGCTTAGCATGGGTTCATAGTAAAACCTGCGGTCGATTTCTTCCGGTGCAATCTTAGATTGAAAAGCGAGGTCGATATGATCTTTTTTACGATCCGTCATGCTGAGTTTTTAAAAACCCATTTATAATGTAATTGTTACCAATCCTCTTCCTTATATTGCTTTGCCGGGAGCATTTTCTTTTTAAGCGAGTTGATCAGATCATTGGAAAAACTGTTGATTTGTGAAAGGTAACTCTCCCAATTCATATTATAATCGGGCGAGGTCTTATCCAGCCATCTTTCTACAGGATATCTTGATACCAGCTTGTAGACAAAATTATCGATCTGGATACGGTACCTGTTTTCTTTAAATTCAAGCTTTGCGTTGTAAAGGATCATCCCGGCTTCCGACTTAACCCCCTGTGCATCATAATTATAAACAGGAAACTGGTGCTGGATCTTGATCAAGCCCGATGACTGGTCCCTGACCTTGGCAACTTCCCATGGATTGGAATAAAATGTATGTAACCAGGATGCGCCCCTGTTATACAATGTATCCTGTGCGCCTTCCTGCTGGACCACTTCTTTGTATGTGATCAATCCTGTGGCTTCATCAAAAGGCATATTCAGGGAAGTAACCACCTGATGTTCCTGGGCTGATACAATGTTCACTGCCATTGCCAGGATGAAGATATAAACCAGTTTTATCATAGCGATAGATTGATGGTAAAGCGCAAAATTACAAAATATTGAAGGAACGGGGCATAGAATTCCCATTTGGTTTAAGGGTAAAAAAAAGGCTGCCCATAAAGGCAGCCCTGGAAATATGTGGGGTTGATTTTAATACATCCCGTCGTGCATGCCGGGTCCACCCATCGGCATCTTAGGTTCCTTGTCGTCTTTCGACTCCGCAAGGAGGCATTCAGTGGTAAGCAGCATACCAGCGATGGAAGCTGCATTTTCGAGGGCTACGCGGGCCACTTTGGTAGGATCGATAACACCTGATTCAAAGAGGTTTTCATACTTCTCAGTACGGGCGTTAAAGCCAAAGTCGCCTTTGCCTTCCCTCACGCGCTGTACAATGACCGAACCTTCAAGCCCAGCGTTAGCAACGATCTGGCGGAGGGGTTCTTCAAGTGAGCGGCGGATAATTGCCACCCCGGTGGTCTGGTCTTCATTTTCACCTTTCAGGTTTGCAAGGGCATCAATGGCACGCAAGTAAGCGACGCCACCACCTGGGATGATCCCTTCTTCGATTGCTGCACGGGTTGCATGCAGTGCATCATCGAAACGGTCTTTCTTTTCCTTCATCTCCACTTCGCTTGCAGCGCCGACATAGATCACTGCAACACCGCCGGCCAGTTTAGCCAGCCGCTCCTGCAGCTTTTCCTTGTCATAGTCGGAAGTTGTATTTTCAATCTGCATTTTGATTTGCTTCACCCTGGCTTCGATGTTTTCTTTCTGTCCTTTGCCACCCACTATCGTGGTGTTTTCCTTATCAACTGTTACTTTTTCTGCCTGTCCGAGATATCCGAGGTTAGCATCTTCCAGCTTATAGCCTTTTTCCTCAGAAATCACTGTACCGGCGGTAAGGATTGCAATATCTTCGAGCATTTCCTTACGCCTGTCGCCGAATCCCGGGGCTTTCACGGCCACAACCTTCAGCGCACCCCTGATCTTGTTGACCACGAGTGTTGCCAGGGCTTCACTTTCAACATCTTCTGAGATGATTACGAGAGGCCGGCCGGTTTGGGCTGCTTTTTCAAGGATTGGAAGAAGGTCTTTCATAATGGAGATCTTCTTGTCATGGATCAGGATGAATGGGTTTTCATAAACAGCTTCCATTTTTTCCGTGTCAGTAACGAAATACGGGGAGATGTACCCGCGGTCGAACTGCATCCCTTCTACCACATCAACAGAGGTTTCCATGCTCTTCGCTTCTTCGATGGTGATCACTCCTTCTTTCTTCACTTTCGCCATAGCTTCGGCAATAAGCTTTCCAATGCTGTTATCATTGTTCGCTGAAATAGAAGCCACCTGTTCGATTTTCTCGAAGCTGTCCCCGATTTGATGGGTTTGAGCTTTCAGTGACTCAATCACTTTTATAACAGCTATATCAATGCCTCTTTTAATTTCCATCGGGTTTGCCCCGGCTGTTACATTTTTCAATCCGGTAGTGAAAATAGCCTGTGCAAGAACGGTTGCTGTGGTTGTGCCATCGCCGGCAAGGTCACTGGTTTTGGAAGCAACTTCCTTCACCATCTGTGCACCCATATTTTCAGCGTTGTCTTTCAGCTCAACTTCTTTGGCAACGGTAACACCGTCTTTGGTGATGGTTGGGGATCCGAATGATTTTTGAATAATTACGTTGCGGCCTTTAGGACCGAGAGTTACTTTTACTGCATTTGAAAGTTCATCGACTCCTTTTTTCAGTTTTTCTCTGGCTGCCAGGTCGAATATGATATCTTTTGCCATGATTTTAAAATTTTATGGTTATAATTAATTAAATCAGAGAATTCCAACAATGTCAGATTCGCGCATGATGAGGAAATTCTTTCCATCATAAGAGAATTCTGTACCGGCATATTTGGCATAAAGGACCTGGTCATCAACTTTAACGGTAAGGGGTTCATCTTTCTTGCCTGGTCCGACAGCTACTACAGTCCCACGCTGGGGTTTTTCCTTTGCCGTATCCGGAATGATAATTCCGCCGGCAGTTTTCTCTTCAGCAAGAGCCGGTTCAATGATTACCCGATCTGCTAATGGTTTGATACTGATCTTTGTCATATTTTGTAATTATTTAGAGTTTGTGATTTTTTTCCTGCTTGCACTGTCACAATTTATGCCAAAACAGATATAAAAAAGAAATGTCAGAATCTTTATGACATTCTGACATTTCAATACCTGGGGTATCTTTATATATGAGGTTATTCCTGATCCGGGGGAACCTGGTCGGATGGGATAGGCTGCATAGTTTCGATCTTTTCACGAAGCTCGGTATCCTGAGAACCGTCTGAAGAAATGTTTCTCGGGATTACCAGGATTGAGATCAGGACGAGGGCAAGAAGTGCTATTGCCAGTGACCAGGTGGTCTTTTCGAGGAAGTCAGCAGTCTTGCGGACACCCATAATCTGACCGGTTGAACCGAAATTTGCAGCGAGGCCGCCACCCTTGGAATTTTGCACTAAAACAACCAGGATCAGCAGGATACAGGCGATCAGGATCAACACGGAAACAAAGATATATAAACCCATTTCTTTAAATTTTTTATAATTCTTTTCTTAGTTTTTCAATTTGGGCTGCAAAGTAACTACTTTTTTGCGGATTTTTCAACATAAGTTTCTGATAAATTTCAATTGCCTTCTCTTTTTTTCCCTGGGCAGCTACCAGCCTGGCCAGTGTTTCACTCACTATGCCTTCATTTTCCTCAATACTCTTCCTTGCCGAATCATCAGGATTATAAAAAGCAGACCTTTTAAACCCCTGGCTGCCGGTTTCCCTTATAAACTCCTCCAGCAAATCATCTTTAGGCAGAGGACGCAACGTACCTCTTTCCCCGGAGCTTGAAAACTCGTCCTCATTTATATTTGAAACCCCTGAAATGGCTTTTTTCTCTTCCAATAATTCGTTAAGCCGGCTTTGTCTCAGCTCAATTTCGGCTAAACTCACCTTAATCTGATCTTCGATATCCTTCAGGCGTGGATTCTCAAGCGGCGTTTTAAGGGGTTGGCCATGCTGTGTTTCCACTTTTACGGGTTTGTCAACCGCCTTCTCCAGGTCCTCAATAAATTCTATCCATTCCCTAAGCCTTGCCCTGTCGGCGGAATGAGCAGCAACCTCCCTTAATCCCTGCTCGAACCGGTAATCCTTTTTCCGTTTTAAATATAGGAGATGAAGTACCCTTGCCGTCTGGAAATATGGATAATCCTTAGCGATCTCCGGTAAGCCGGCAGCACTCTCTTCATCGAATGAAGAAGGATCATGCATCCAGGCCGAAAATTGCTGCTTATTCATCCGTTTTATTTCGATTTTACCAGTTCACAACTGCTTTATTGAAAATATCATCAACCAATGCCTCGCTTATCAGGGAAATCAGCTCGTCTTTCACTGCGGAAAGGTCCTGGCTGCTTGAATAATCTTCAAACCGCGTAAAAGCCAAATCGTAATCTTTATCTGGATCCAGGGTATTGGTGTATTTTACTTTTACAGTAACCGACAGCCTGTTCATTGCTGCTGTTTCATTACCCTGTATAGCGATAGGTTTTGTGGAATAATCTGTGATTATACCTTCCAATTGAAGGTCGCCCCCTTCGCTGATAAAATCAAGATCAGTCTGTGCAAGGAACCTGTCACGCAGGGCATCTGTAAGCGTCTGGCTCAGGGAAGGCTCGACATACTGGGCATTATTTACAAAATAGGTAACTGTAATGGTCTTGGCAGCAGGTGGGATTGATGCCCCGGTAAATGAATAGACACCACAACCTGCTAAAAAGAGCACAGGCAGAATGAAAATTAAAATGACTGCAAAATGTACCTTATGAGATGTCATATTCTTTGATTTTCCTGTAAAGGGTCCGCTCTGAAATACCCAATTCCCTGGCGGCGTTTTTCCGCTTACCGTTATATTTTTCGAGGGCTTTTCTGATCATATCAATTTCTTTCTTCTGCAAGGATAAAGATTCCTCGATCACTTCAGAATCCTGGATTGGCTCTTCAAATGTATCCCTGTATTCTTTTTGTACCGGGACTGCTTTCTCAGCGGTCCTTATACTTAATTTAAGATCATCCGGGTGGTCATAGAAATGAGAGATCTGTTCCACCTGGGGCACCATTTTTTTATCATCCTGTAAGATATCGGCCACGATCTTCTTAAGGTCATGGATATCTTTTTTCATATCAAATAAGACTTTATAAAGAAGGTCACGCTCAGAAATGGAGGTGTCCTTGCTTTCGCCCTGGTAAAGTACAGGAAGTTCATTAAATGAACCTTCAGGAAGGTAGCGCCTGAGGTTCTCCGGTGTGATTTTCCTGTGCCCTTCGATGATGGAGATCTGCTCGGTAATATTCTTTAATTGTCGCACATTCCCCGGCCAACGGTAGTTTTCGAGCAGGATCCTTGCTTCATCGCTGAGTTCGATAACGGGCATCCGGTATTTCTCGGCAAAATCGGCGGCGAATTTCCGGAAGAGCAGGTAAATATCGTCCTTCCTTTCCCGGAGTGGTGGTACAATGATCGGTACACTGCTCAATCTGTAATAAAGGTCTTCCCTGAATTTCCCCGACCTGATCGCATTTTCGACATTCACATTTGTAGCTGCTACCAGCCTTACGTTGGTTTTCAGCACTTTTGAAGATCCGACTTTAAGGAACTCGCCGGATTCCAGCACCCTGAGGAGCCTTACCTGGGTTGATAACGGAAGTTCTGCCACCTCATCAAGGAAAATTGTACCCCCGTTAACTTCTTCGAAGTACCCCTTCCGGGCTTCCATAGCCCCGGTAAAAGAACCTTTTTCATGGCCAAATAATTCGCTGTCGATAGTACCTTCCGGGATCGCGCCACAGTTGACTGCAATGTAAGGCCCATGCTTCCTGGCGCTGAGCTGATGTATGATCTGCGGAAATACTTCCTTCCCTGTCCCGCTTTC
>CAYJNJ010000022.1:0-48620 GCA_964371595.1 uncultured Bacteroidales bacterium
TCAGGCCTCAAGCCACAAGCTACATATGCTTCGGGGAAAATCGCTGAGATAAATACTACACTGGCTGAAATCGCAACGAAGAAAGCCGCGGAAGAAGCTGAAATCGCAGCAAAGGAAGAGGCTGCAAAAGCCGAAGCAGCGGCTAAGGCAGCGGCCGAAGCAGCACTGGAGAAACAGTACCAGCAGGCTATTGCTGCGGGCGACCTTGCTTTGAAAGGGAATGACTATCAGAAGGCATTGAGCTCCTATCAAACTGCCGCAAGCCTCAAGCCACAAGCCACATATGCTTCGGAAAAGATCCTGGAGGTAAATACTACGTTAGCTCAGCAGGCTAAGCAACTTGAACTCGAGCAACAATATGTGAAAATTATTGCAACTGCCGACGAATACCTGGAAACCAACAATTACGAGGAGGCCCGTGCCGCTTACAAAGCTGCCGGCGAGCTAAAACCCGAAGAAACCTATCCCGGCAAACAGATCCTGCAGATCGACCATACGCTTGAATCCATGGCGGCGGAGCGTGAGCAGGCTTATCAAAATGCAGTTACAAAAGCAGACCTGTTTTTCGCACAAAAGGATTACGAAATGGCGAAACTTCAGTATTCCAGGGTGCTTGAGTTAAAGCCGGATGATGCGGTGGCCCAGCAAAAACTGAAGCTCATCGACGAACAGATAATGATCAAACGCCAGCTTATCCAGCAGGAATATGACAAAACAATTATCGATGCCGACAAATTCTACACTGCAAAAACATACGACAATGCTATCGATTCCTACAGGGCGGCTTCCTTGCTTAAACCGGAGGAGCAATATCCGAAAGAAATGGTCAGCCGGATTTTAAAGGTCCTGACTGAGAGGTCAATAGTCCAGATCAATAGAGAAGCTTTGCTGATACCCAACAATACCACGCATAAGTTTGAATTCAACCCGGTTCCTGCCAAGGACCGTAAGAGTAACTACATCTTCTTCCGGGCAAGGAATGTTTCCGATAAGGAATACAAACTCATTATCAGTTTTGGTGAAGGTCAGAGCAAAAATGGCGGTGTTGTCGTCAAAGTGCCTGCCGGAGAAAGCATGTACGAATTCGTTGTCAGGATCAGCGCGCAGTACAAGTGGTTCAGTGACGACAATAACTGGATATCCTTCTACCCTGAGGGCGGGGATATCGAAGTGTCTTTAATGCAAATTTCCTATAGCGACTAAACATCAATTCTTATCTTTGCTCTCCAAAGTACGGGTTATGGAGAACTATTTTAAGCCCTTCAGGGAGAAGATCATAGGAATCGATCACAAATTCATTTCACCCTACGGCCCTGTGCCTATCGTTTATGCCGACTGGATTGCCAGCGGGAGATTATACAGGCCGATAGAATCCAGGATAACGGATGTGATGGGACCGTTTGTCGGGAACACACACACCGAAACCAGCGAGACCGGTACGCTGATGACCAAAGCCTACCACCTGGCCCATAAACTGATCAAGGAACATGTCCATGCATCGGGTGATGACGTTATAATAACCGCCGGGTTTGGGATGACTGCTGTAATTAACAAGCTGCAACGGATGATGGGACTGAAAGGCTGCGGCCAGGGCCCTAAAGCCGACTGTCTTGGCGAATACGAAAGGCCTGTTATCTTTATTACCCACATGGAACACCATTCCAATCATACTTCATGGTGTGAAACCATGGCCGATGTCGTGCAAATCCCGCCCACAAAAGATCTCCTCATCGACCTTGACATGCTCAGGGAACTCCTGGTTAAATATAAAGACCGGGAAACCAAGATTGGTTCTTTTACCGCCTGCTCCAACGTTACCGGTATTGAAACGCCATATCATCAGATGGCTAAGATCATGCATGAGCATGGGGGAATTTGTTTTGTCGATTTTGCAGCCTCTGCCCCATACGCCGATATCAATATGCACCCCGCTGACCCGATGGAAAAGCTGGATGCCATTTTTTTCTCACCCCACAAATTCCTTGGTGGCCCCGGAAGTTCCGGTGTACTTATTTTCGACAGGTGCATTTACAAAGGCCACCGTCCCCCCGACCAACCCGGCGGAGGTACTGTCGACTGGACCAATCCCTGGGGAGAATATAAATACATCGATGATATCGAAGCCCGTGAAGACGGCGGTACACCCGGCTTCCTGCAGGCAATCAGGGCTGCCCTGGCCATCGAATTGAAATCTAAAATGGGAGTGGATAATATCCATCAGCGTGAGCAACAATTGCTTTCAGTGGCTTTCAGGGAAATGGATAAAATCCCTGATCTGCATTTGCTGGCTTCTCACAATCGAGAGAGGCTCGGTATTATTTCATTTTATATAAAAAACGTACATTTTAACCTGGTGGTGAAATTATTGAATGACAAATACGGTATCCAGGTCCGAGGCGGTTGTGCGTGCGCCGGGACATACGGTCATTATCTGCTCGACGTATCTTATGAAAAATCACACCAAATCACCAGCCTGATCAGTTCAGGGGACCTTTCACAAAAGCCCGGCTGGATCAGGCTTTCGTTGCATCCTACCATGACTGATGCGGAATTGATGTATATGATGGATGCTTTAAACGAGGTGAGAAAACATCATAAAAAATGGAGTGACGACTATATTTATAATCGTCACACCAATGAATTCAGGCATAAGAATGAGCCTGAAGATAAGACAGAAATGGTTAAGGACTGGTTTACGCTCGGGAATTAATTGACGAGCAATTTCTCTGTCCTTTCCTGGCCATCCGCGAAGATCTTAACAAAATAAAGCCCTTTTGAAAGCCGGCTGACATCCACAAGCTGTTTCTCATTATTCCCCTTCAGTGTTTCTATCAATTCACCTTTCGTATTAAAGACGGAAATTTCCGATCCGGCGGCATTTTCAATAAAGAAATGACCGTTTGCAGGATTAGGATAGATTTTCACATCGGGCAGACTATTGGAAGCAATGCCGGTAACAAGGTTTACGCTGAAAGCTTTTTCCAACTCAAGATTATCAACATGAACATCCCAAAATCCCACACTGGCATCAGCAGGGATTGAAAATTCGGCCTGGATGGTTGTCGGATTAACAACCACAACTGATGTGGCATTTATTATTTCAAACCCATTGTCGGAATATGATATTGAAACCAATGGTGAACCGGCAAATTCAGTATTGCTGCCTGTGATGGTAACCTGGACAGTATCTCCCTGGTCGGCTGCATTAGGAACGATGCTGGTCAGGGCCGGTACAGGAACAAATTTTGAAATGAAAATGCTTGATTTGTAAATCACATCCCCGGTATTGTTACCGTTGCCATTGGCAGCATTAAATGCCGCATAGATCCCGATATCACCGTCAATTCCCGACGGGGCTACCCAGTTCATTGTCCATGTGTTGGTATTCCCAAACGGAACATTTCCGGCCGTTGTATGGGTCACTGCATGATTTGAGTTGGTGAATTTGGTACGCGAAGGTTCGGTAATTTGCAAAGTGCCTGTTTTATTACCCTGGCTGTCTTCGACAGTCAGCTCAAATCCAAATTTCACCACCCCGTTGTGGGTCCCGGTGGCGGTAATGGAATACGTTTGTCCGGGAGTATATCCTTCGGCAGGGACATTGGTTGATATCCAGTTTGACATTGGCGTGGCAGTTCCGCTGTGACAATCAGTGCAGGTATGGCCATCATCGCCGATAGATCCCGATTTACCGCCAACAGAGCCTGAACTGTTGCTTAACAGGAGCAATATCACCGGTATAGAAATGATTAAGAGAAAGAGGAAAGTTTTTTTCATAGTGTTTTGTTTATCTTTTGAGAACAAAAACTTAACACTAAAGTTCATTCTTTAACAAATATTTCGCAATTAGATGAGGCTTTATTAAAAGAAGGAAAGGGTTGTCAGGAGTTCAGCGTGATAAGGGTAATTTCAGGGAGGATACCGACCCGGCCAGGGTAGCCGATCATTCCTAATCCGCGGTTGACATAAAGGTATTGCGGCTTACCTGCTAACTCGGACTGGTAAAGACCCGCCCAGTATTTATAAACATATTGGGCAAAGCTCCAGCGAAAATGTTTTAGTTCAACTCCGAACTGGAATCCGTGTGTATGACCTGACAGGGTAAGATCGATGTCCCTGAAATTCAGGCTGACTTCCTTTTCCCAGTGGGTCGGATCGTGCGACATTAAGATTTTTACCGGGCTATCCCCTGCCCCTGCCATGGCTTCTGCGAGCTTGCCAAGCCTGGGGAACCTCGGGTTGGCACTCCAGTTTTCCACACCGATCAGGGCGAGCTTTTCACCATCAATCTCAATGATCTCATTCTCGTTACGAAGCAATTTCCAGCCTATTTCACCGAAGAAATCATACAATTGATCCATGTTACGGGCTTTATCCTCTTCAGAGGGCCAGTTCACATAATCTCCATAATCGTGGTTGCCAAGGATAGCATAAACCCCGTGCCTTGCTTTGATACCCTCCAGCACTTTTTTAAAACGAAATGCCTCACTGGTGCTGTAGTTGACCAGGTCGCCGGTAAAAAGCACCAGGTCGGGATCAAGATCATTAACAATTCCGGCTGCTTCCTCAATAGGGTCGGTCGATGCCCAGCTCCCGAGGTGGAGGTCGGAAATCTGCACGATCCTCAATCCTTCAAACGGCCAGGGAAGGTCGGCCAGGTTGAGGTTCACGTGGCGGACACGAAAATCGTGCGCCCATTTTACCATCCCGATCACCATTCCGCTGAAAAACAGGCCACCGGTGGCCAATCCCATGGTACGCAGGAACTTGCCACGGGAAATCGCTGTGGCTCCGTTATGGATCGGCTTACCTGTTTTTTTGGCCCTGGCATGCCGGAATATAAACAGGGTGACCCGGTAAATATCCGCCAGGACGAAGAATATAACAATGATCAGCTTTGAAAAATACACCACAATGGCAATTCCAAGGATGTAAGAGATCAAAGGAGGATTTGTGAGGTTAACATTATTTACGGAGGAAACCGACATCAGAATGACAAAGGCGGCAAGGGGTATCCAGTAAAAAAATCCAATAATAAGCCTGCCCGGCAAAGCCACCGTCTCAATCTTGCTTTTCAGCGACATCCAAAGGTAAATATCCACTACGAGCAGGAATACCATAAAAGGAAACCTTTCGGCAGTCTTTGGATGGGTGTCAGCAAAAAGAAAATAAGCTGGAACTAGCAGTACGACTAAGAGTATGATGATAAGGTACTTTCGCATTTCTGGGATAGACCCGGGTAGGCTTAATTTTAGCGTGCAAAACTACGAAAAATACACATATAAAATTCATTATATTTATTTTCTTTTTAAAATTTGAGCCCTTTTTCCGCGTGTGTTCTGTCGGTCTGAACCTTAAGAATGCATGCCAGATCAATGAATTAATGGATTGAAACTGGCAATTGGTAG
Organism: uncultured Bacteroidales bacterium; assembly: GCA_964371595.1. Lineage (GTDB taxonomy): Bacteria > Bacteroidota > Bacteroidia > Bacteroidales > JAGOPY01 > JAGOPY01. The sequence continues at coordinate 5,409 of CAYJNJ010000022.1, forward strand.
ATTTTGCTTTCTTTTTTTTTGTTTTTGTTGTAATTTCGGGAGCACAACAATAAAAAAATAAAATAATGAAAAAACTGCTACTCCTTTTATTGATGGCCTGTATTGTGACATTGAGCGCACAGCAGGTAAACGACAGGTTCGTTTCAAAAAGCGCGAAAGTGCCTGCATTCTGTTTTACGGATCAGTCAGATTCCCAAACCGGCTCAATTCCTGCCCCGGTCCGACCGGATTCTTATCTTCAATTAAAAAATGGAAAAGATGTGAACTTCGTTAACCCTGTTCCTATTGGCCAGGCAGGGAATGCTATCGGTTTTGCGTTTATGCGCACCACCTATTTGTGGGCCGATAATAATATTAATGCAGCGACATTCATTCACCGGATGGTGATACCCCCGGGTTCAGGGTATCTCGCTTATGATGTCACCAAGGATGGCGGCCTGACCTGGGAAAATAACGTACAGGCATACAATCCAACCCTTCCGGGAGGATTTGACGGTCGCTACCCGCAGGGTGCAATTTACAATCCGGTCGGCAATACAGACGCGGATAATGCCTATTTTCATTATTTCGCCCCAACACTCGACAACAGCAACCCGGGGGGCGGCGTAAACTGGGGCGGATACGGATATGGCGTGAAACAACTCGCTGATGGCTCTACCCCTACCCAAACGAACAGGCCTTCAGAAGACCCATATTACCAGTACCTTCCTTCGGCTTTCACAGTTACCCAGGCCGGGGAAGCCTGGATGGTTGACCAAAATGCTTTAGGCGACGCATCGACCTACACTTACCAGGGAAGCCTGATCTTAGGCCGTGGTATATGGGACGAAGACCTTTCCGATTTTGAATACAGCTTTGATCTTCTGGATCTTGAAATAAATCCTGATGACGGAATTAATGATATTAAAGTAGCATTTGGCCCCGATGGGATGACCGGTTATATATGTGTGATGACTAATTTACCGGATGTACTTCCGTATACCAGCTATCACCCTATTCTCTTTAAAACTACCGATGGCGGGGATACCTGGAGTGATCCGATCGAAGTGCAGCTTGGCGGCGAAGACGGGCTGGAACCTATTATGCAGTTCATTACGGATGAAATGCTGGCTGCCTATTTTGATCCCAGCCCGGTACCACCAAGGGATGAGATCGATTATTACATGGGGTATGAATGTGACCTTGCAGTAGATGCATGGGGAAACCCGCATATCAGCGGCATGGTTTGTATCTCGGATAATGCCGCGGGATCAATATATCCAAATGAAGGGCTTATGGCCATGTTCCATATCTGGTCAGATGACCAGGGCGGCAAGTTCGAGGCTTTCAATTTGAGTGACCTGAAACGGTTCGATGCAGAGTTTACAAGCTCGGGGACCACTATTGTCCAGTATAACCGCCCGCAGGTGGCCACGACCATGGATGGTGCCATCGTATTTTTCTCATGGCTCGATACTGAGAATTCGGAAGTTGATGATAACAGCCAGCCCGATATCTTTTTCAGGGAGTATCTGCCCGTTCTTGAAACCCATGGTGAAGCCGTTGAAAATGTCACTTTCCTGTCTGCCGGGATGTGGTTATCCTATTTTGGCTGTATGAGCCATTATGTATTCCACGATATGACTACCGACGGTACGTATATGTGCACCATACCTTTTGTTTATGAAGAAATGCCCACCCTCAATCCCCTTGAACCAGTGCAGTTCTATTATATCCCTGATTTCGTGAAATGGTACACTTTCGATGGGATCAGTGATAAAACGGCGGAAATGTATGCTGCAATATCCCAGAATTACCCTAACCCGGTTACTTCAGCGACTTCAGTTAAAATAAATGTTTTGAAAGAAAGCGGCCTATCGCTGGATATCTTCAACCTGACCGGAAAACTGGTGAATACCTATGACCTGGGTAATTTACCCAAAGGGATACATGATGTCACTATTAATACGGAGGACCTGGGCAGCGGAATTTATTTCTACTCACTTAAAACGGGCCAGGGCAGGATTACGAAGAAAATGATCGTACAATAATAACGAATAGCCACCAAGTCTGTTACATATAAGGGCTCCTCCCGGTTCGCCGGGATCAGCCCTTTTTAATTGTCCATTGTCGATATTCCATTTTCGATAGCAAAGAACCTTATCTGCGATAGGAACGCTATTCTCAATTAGCCACTGTCAGCGTCCTTGGGGGTTGAACCTTTATAGTGGCACCGTTTTGGAGTGTTATGGAATTGCAGGTGGCGTTGCTGGTAAATATTACAGGATCATTAGCAGTATTAGGCACGACAACCGACATAAAATTCATCGGAACGATCTGGTAAGCCCAGTTCTGGGTTGAATGCCAGTTTGTGCTGAAAGTACCGGTCCAGTTACATTCCATCAATCCTTCGAAAGCGCCAAGGGTTGGTTCAGGGGCATTCCGTGATTTCAACAGGTAATCCCTGGAAACATTGGTTACCACTATCCCGGTATCAAAGCAGGGCGATGCAGGCATCAGCATCAGCCCAAACATACTCGGGCTATTGGGATCAATAAATAACGGATCACCTATTATATTGCCGGTGCCCGTAGCATAAGGGGCCCCGGGAGTAAAGCGGAACAGGTTATGTGTTATTGTGAACCGGCCGGAGGTCCCGATATTAGTAAAGTAGCTGCCTGTCGGGGCAATGATATTATTCTGAATGTCAATATCAAGTGCTGGTCCGCCGGCATCCTCAAGATAAAACCCATTATCGATTTTATTGATTGTATTGAAGCATACTTTACTCAGCGTATCTTTTCTGCCACTGATCCTGAATGCATAAACATCGTTATTAATTGTGTCATCAGCATAAATGATGTTATTAAATGCATATACCTTCCAGATTGTATCATTAATCATGATACAGGCATGAATTCCTGTGTTGACATTTCCAATGTTTTTGAAAACATTATCAGTAACCAGCGTACTGTCGGCTTTGCTTTCCACCAGTAAAGCCCCGTTGTTAATGGTGTATAGGCTGAAATCATGGAAAGTATTACCGTCGATGACGTTGTTTCTGTCGCCATAACCAACTTTAACAGCATTATTGAAGCGGGCTGTGGCACCGGCTCCACTGAGGTAAAAATTATTATCAACTACATGGTTGAAATTACTGAAGTTGTAGGCAGCCTGGTTGGTTGTATAACCGATCAATACTCCCTGGTATGGGGTATTATAAATTTCGTTGTTCTGGAGGGTGTTAAACTTGGCATTCCTGGCGGGGGTGCCTGTAAGGATAGCCCCTGTCCCACCCGTACCTGATGCAGCAGAATAGATCTTTCCCTTTGCAAAAGTATTGTAAGCCGAACACTGGATATGGAGCCCTTTATGGCCGGATCCGCCCGTGATATCAATGCCTTCGATGAGGTTCCAGTTGCATGAATCTGCATTGGTCTGCCCGTCGCCGATTGCTAAGCCGATATACATGGCATCCGTTGTTCCACCGACGCTCGAAGTATTCACAATGACCCGCTGGCTTTCCAGTGCAGTCGGGTCCTTTCTGTAAATGACCGGACGTCCGATTGCTGCCATCAGTTTACTCCTGATGCCGGTAGTCCCGGTTTCCGGAACAAACTTCGCCCCGGCTACCCTGACATAATTCTGGGCATCGTTGACTTCAATAACCTTGTAATACCCGTTATTTGAGCCCCAACTACGGTAGATATACGCATAATACTGGTCAGGATAAGAGGCAAGGTCGATGCAGGATAGATTGGCGCCATTCGGGAAAGTTATTTTGTTCGTGTCGGAAAGTACAATACCGGTCTGTGGCAGAACAGAATATCCAGCATTACTTTTTATAACAACCTTTTCATTGTAAGTCCCCGGTTTGATCAGTACCTGCTCGCCCGTTTTAAGCGGAAGGTTTGCAGCTTCAGTAATCGTTTTAAATGCAGTCGCCCAGCTTAAGCCACTGCCGCTGACAGTGACAGAAGCATCAACATAATAAGTATTGAAAGTATACGATCCTTCAGAAACAGCACCGTTGACATAAGTCGGTGTAATCTCAGTGATTAAATCTGTTAAAACAATTTCATCAGAAGTTTCATCCCAATCAAGTACCGTGGAATTTCCATGATAATGAAGCACCAGGGTTGTGATTAAACCATCAATATCAGCACCTCCAGGATTTGACCAGACTAAACCGATCTGGTTGTAGGCAGATTGATTGACACTTACCCCGCTGAGCCCGCCTTGCTTTCCTATACTTTCAACAACATTGCCGTCAACATTGATGAATAAACTAAATGCACCAACATTGGCCGGAAATCCGGAAGCAGTTACATCGATCAGGACATACTGGCATTGAAGGCCATTGTTATCGGTTTCCAGGGTAAGCGTCTGGGAATAACTAGAAAAATTAAATGATAATATGATGATTATCAGGATAGTAATTTTATACATAAAGAATATCTTTTTGGCAAAAACTCAATTCACAAATTTATAACAATTCTAAATAAAAAGAGTTTATCAAAAGTGAAAAAAGTGTTAAACTAATTGAACAAAATAAATTTACGGGCGGGTAATGTATTAAGATATCCATTTTCTTCTTTTACAGAAATTCTTAAAATGTAAATTCCTGATGGAAAAGTAACTGTATTGATATAGAAGTCATTACTAATATCTCCTGAAAAATTAAAAACCTCATTCCCAATACAATTAATCATGCTGATCTCAACATTTTTCGCATTCCAGTTTTGCGGAATATCTATATTGATCTTACCGGAAGCAGGATTTGGATATATTTTAATGCACTGATTATCAGTCAATTCGTAGTCATGAATACCACTAACCGGGGTCCCGTCATGCAGGCTGAAATATTCCAACCCCCCGGAAAAATTGCCGGTGATCAGTTCCGGGAAGCCGTCCTGGTCAAGATCAGCCAGGGAGGGTGCAGAGCGGTAGCCAAAATCGTCTTTGATTGAATCCAGTCCGATCAGGCCGGCCAGGGTATCTGAAGAAGGAAAGACATCATTGACACTGAGATCGTCTATCCCCGTATAAAAGAATATCTTGCCCTGTTCTGATCCCACCAGCAAACAGGTTTCGTCAGAGGCCGCACGGTAAAAATGAGGCACGCTGTATCCATCCAGGGAAACATTGTGATCAGTTACATTGATTTTCCCCAGGCTATCTGTAACGAAAGTAAAAACGGGATTTTGAGCAGATCCGGAATTGCGGTAATAATTAATGTTCCCTCCTTTTTCACCAATAACAATATCTGGAAGATTATCCCGGTCAAGGTCAAATAATTGCGGGGTACTAAACGATCCCACATCAATGCCCTGGTAATTTTCCTGGGGCGGTCCAAATTCAGCAGGTTCACCAGGAGCAGCGGTGTTTTCAAAGCAGAGCAACTGTCCATCCTCACTGCCAAGCAGCATATCGGCATCGGTATCGCCATCGAGGTCGGCAAAAGCAGGCATTATGCCTTGCAGGTTTAAAGCGGAAACACCGGCAAAATCCCGTTCCACGAAAGTAAAAGAAGGCTGAGTTGCAGTGCCGCTGTTTTGCAGGAAAGCCAGTTTGCCGGTATGTTCAGTATGCAGGATGAGAGATCCGTCATAATAAGATGTGTCGTAATAGCCAAAATTTCCTGCTACCAGATCTTTCAATCCGTCATTATCAATATCAAACAAGACCGGGTAAGCGCCTGCACCGAAATCAAGCATCCGGTCCTGCAGGAACGATTGCGTAACCAGGTTGAACTGCGGCTGGTTATTGCTTCCGCTGTTATGATAAAGCCAATTGCTCCGGAAATTTTCCGGGAGAAATGGATTGGGATCGAAGGGAGAAACCAGGAGGTCTTTTGTTCCATCAAAATCGAAATCATCATAAAAAGCACCAGGCATTGAAAACAGATCAACGGTCTTTTCCCCTGGTGGGTATTTCCAGTCGTATGAAGTCATCAGGGCTGTATCTGCATTTCCGCCATTGTAAAGTGCAATGAGATTAGGATAATCCACATCGCCAAGCAGCAAGTCAGGGAGGTTGTCGCCGTTCAGATCAAGGATGCAAAAGGTTGATCCGGTATGGCGGTCGGCGGTCATCGGTCGGCGGTCGGCGGTCGACGGTTCGTAATTCCCCGTTTCCATGCTTCCCCGCTTCCCCGCCTCCATGCTTCCCCGCCTCCCCGCCTCCATGCCACATCTCAGGCAGGTATCCATCGTAATCGAATTCGTCTCTTCGCTCTCGGCAAAACGGCCCCAGCAATATTCGGTTTTTTCGAAATCAAGGGAATCAGCATTGCCATATTTCTCCATCGACAGATTGCGGTGCTTCTCCACAAACGAGCCCAGGCCCCAGAAGGTGAGGATATCCAGGTCGCCGTCGCCGTCAAGGTCAGTAATGGCAGGGTAATCGGCATAGGTAACAAGGATATTCACATATCCCCCACCCTGGAAAGAGGTAAGATAAGGATAAACTTCCAGCCTGAATTCGAGCTCCGCGGAAGAAGTATTTCGATAAACTTTCAGTCCGGCAAAGCCGGGAGAATAAGTAAAAATGTCTTCCTTCCCATCCAGGTTATAATCTGCAAAAATAGCCCAATGCGATAAGGCCGGAAAATTTGCGGTATATTCCGGGGCATACCGGTATTCGAAAGTGTTTCCCGACGGCATAGCCTTGAAAGGCATGATCCGGTCGCCGGTCCGGTCAAATACGACCAGGTCTTTGACTCCATCCTGGTCAAGGTCCATTTTACCGAACTGGCAGGTATTCATACCCCCTGCCCATGGAAAATCAATCTGCTGGCGGGTATTGGAAAAGACAGGGATTGCACGGTCCTGCGCCAAGCTGGTCAAAGCGAGTAAAACAAGGCCCGGGAGAATTATCTTTCGGAGGAGCATGTGTAAAGATAGGAAGAAAGGAGTACCGGGTTAATAGTTATCTTTGTAAAAACAAGCCTTATGTCAAAGATCCTCGTCGTTGATGATGAAAGAAGCATACGTAATACGCTGAAAGATATCCTCGGTTATGAAAAATATGAGGTCAGTGATGCGGATTCGGGGATCAGTGCGCTGGAGATGCTGAAACAGTCGGAGTTCGACGTGATCCTGCTCGACATCAAGATGCCGCAGATGGATGGCATCGAGGTGCTTGACCATATCATCGGCGAATACGACACGCCAGTGATTATGATCTCCGGTCACGGGACGATCGAAACCGCTGTCGAAGCCTTGAAAAAAGGGGCTTTCGACTATATCGCCAAGCCACTCGACCTGAACAGGCTGCTCGTTACGATCCGCAATGCCCTGGATAAATCGCGGCTTCTCACGGAAACCAAATCTCTCAAGAAAAAGGTAAGTAAAAGATATGAGATCATCGGGGAAACTGAAGCGATCAAGGGCATCCTGGAAATGATCGACCGGGTGGCGCCAACCCATGCGCGGGTGCTTATCACCGGTGATAATGGAACCGGCAAAGAGCTTGTCGCCCGCCAGTTGCACGAAAAAAGCCAGCGTTCCAAAGGTCCGTTCATCGAGGTAAACTGCGCGGCAATTCCTTCCGAATTGATCGAAAGCAACCTTTTCGGCCACGAAAAAGGATCTTTTACTTCGGCCATCAAACAACGTAAGGGAGATTTTGAGCTTGCCAGCGGCGGCACCCTCTTCCTTGACGAGATCGGTGATATGAGCCTTTCGGCCCAGGCCAAGGTCTTGCGGGCACTCCAGGAGAATAAGATCATGCGTGTCGGCGGGGAGAAAGACATACCGGTGGACGTCAGGGTGATTGCAGCAACGAATAAAAACCTGCCGGAAGAGATAGCAGCCGGCCGTTTCAGGGAAGACCTCTATCACCGCCTCAGTGTGATCATCATCCACGTTCCGCCACTGCACGAAAGAAAAGACGATATCCCGCTCCTGGCCGATTATTTCATGGAAGATATCTGCTCAGAACAGGGCAAACCGGTCATCTATTTCGATGAAGAAGCTTTTGAAGAATTAAAAAAACTGAGATGGACGGGAAACATCCGGGAGCTGAGGAACGTCGTGGAAAGGCTTGCGATATTATGTGACGGCCGGATCAGTGCGGCTGATGTGATCCGTTTTGCCCAGCCCCTGGCCAGGTAAACCTGTTATTCCAGCACAACCGTTTTTATTGCCCCGGTTTGCATGTCAAATTCAACCCGCTTGAACCCGGAAGGCAGCGACAGTAATGGTGAAAGCTGCAAAACCCCTATCCTTTCCGACACCAGTTCCTTTCCCTGGAAAGACAATATTGCCGTAACTATTTGCGGTACCCTGTAAACAAGCCCGGCACCCGTCTGTCCGTCTTTAACATCCGACATGTTTAGACCCTGGTCATCCCTTTTAATATTAAGGATGATGGCGTTCTCATCTCCTGCTTCAATGATCCCGGCTGTCTTTGAAAACCCGGCAAGGGTGTAATTTCCATCTTCGTTCCCGCTTTCCGGAAATACAGGAAAATCAAACAGCAGGGTCTCTGTAACACTTACCCCGGTGAACAATTTCAGGTACTCCTGTCGTTGTTTTTCGAGCTGGTCAAGCATGAATTCGAGGGTTTCATGTGTGTAAGGCGTTTCCTGGTACCCGATCAGCAAATTGTACTTGTCGTGATCGATCTGCCTGATCTGTGCAGCGGCTTCCTGGGCCTTTTCGACATCGGAAAATTCAACCATGGAGCTCTTGAAAATCTTTTGTTCGATCACCAGCGTATCAATACTCACCTTCCTTATAATCGTATCGACAACCTCCCTTGTCGGCGAATCCGTGTATTTCCTGAACAGGTAGGCCGGGTCCGGATTTATGAACAAATCCTCCTGCCATTTCACGAATCCTGCAGGGGCTGCACCTTTTTCAAACTTTTCAATCACAGCGACCGGTGACTGGTTACCGAAAGAAATCCATATCTCTGCGGGTGATTTTTCTTCTTTTTCAATTATAAACACCTGCCCGGGATCGGGTTCAGTAACTGTCCGGATTGCAGCATCGAATATGGAGTAACTTACCGCATCTTTCGTGATCACATTATCGACTCCCAGGTAATCGGCGGCGTATTGCGCCAGGGGGCCTGCAAACTGCCGGGTTTTAGCGATCCGGATATCAGCATGGACAATGGTTCCCGGAAGGTTGTATACAATGCCGCTTTTACCGGCAAGATCTTCCGGCGCCGAAATCCTGGTAGCTTTGACCTGGGCCGAAAGCCGGTTAAAAGAAGCTGAAATGAGTATCGCCAGGATTATGCAGCCGGCGAGCAGTTTGGTTACAGTATCCATAACTCTGAAAATAGGTTTATTTCAGGAACATGATCTCACGATATTTGGGCAGCGGCCACAGGTTATCATCAACCAGAAGTTCCAGTTTATCTGCATGATATCTGATGACGTCGAAATACGGCTTCACTTTTTCATCGTAGGCAAAAGCCATTGCTTCAATGGTTTCAAGGCGGTTTGCTTTCTTCCTTTCTTCAAGCATCAGGTCGACATTGATCTTTACCTGGCTGATATGTTCCGAAATTTCCTTGATCGTATCAACCTGGTTCTTAGAAAGCTTGACATAGGTTTTGGCATCCAGGACCTCTTTCAGTCCCCGCGCATTCTCGATCAGCATATTCTGGTAGCTTATTGCTGTAGGGATCAGGTGGTTCTTGGCAAGGTCGCCCATCATCCTCGACTCGATCTGGAGCTTGCGGGCAAAGGATTCCAGCTTAATCTCGTACCTGGCCCTTAATTCCCTTTCAGAAAACACATCATTTTTGATGAAGAGGTCCATCGTTTTTTTGGAAACGTATGATTTTATCGCTTCCGGGGTGGATTTACCTACCGAAAGCCCTCTTCTTTTTGCCTCTTTCTGCCATTCTTCACTGTAACTGTTCCCTTCGAAGCGTATATTTTTTGATTCGGAAATATAGCGCTTCAACACCTGGAAAATAGCTTCATCTTTCTTAACATTTCCTGCAATCAGGCCATCAACATCCTTCTTGAATTTTTTCAGTTGCTCAGCCAGGATCGTATTCAGGATGATCATAGCCCGGGCACAGGTATCGGAAGAACCTACGGCACGAAATTCAAATTTATTCCCGGTAAATGCAAAAGGCGAGGTCCGGTTCCTGTCGGTATTATCACGCAGAATTTCCGGGATCTTGGAGATGTTGACATTCAGTTCCTCCTGCAAGGTATTGGTCAGTTGCCCTTTCTTGACCTTCTTCTCGATTTCATCAAGGATTTTGGTAAGATGGGAACCGATAAATGCGGAAATAATTGCCGGAGGCGCTTCATGACCGCCAAGGCGGTTGTCGTTCTCGGCCGAAGAAATCCCTGCGCGCAGCAGGTCGGCATGTTCGTAAACGGCTTTAAGGACATTTACGATAAATACCACAAACTGCAGGTTAGTCCTTGCCGTCTTACCCGGAGATAAGAGGTTTACGCCGGTATTGGTAGCCATCGACCAGTTATTATGCTTGCCGGAGCCATTGACGCTCTGGAATGGCTTTTCATGGAGCAACACGGTAAAATGATGATGATTGGCAACCTTTTTCAACAGGTGCATCAGCAGCTGGTTATGATCGACTGCCAGGTTGGCTTCTTCGAAGATCGGCGCACATTCATACTGGTTTGGAGCCACTTCATTATGACGGGTCTTGAGGGGGATCCCAAGGCGGTGCGATTCGTATTCGACATCCCGCATATAATTTGCCACTCTTTCATGGATGCTTCCGAAATAGTGATCTGAAAGTTGCTGGTCCTTTGCAGAAGGGTGCCCAATCAGGGTACGGCCGGTCAGCACCAGGTCGGGGCGGGCGGCGAACAATGCCGAATCGATGAGGAAGTATTCCTGCTCCCAGCCCAGTGTAGCAAATACTTTAGTTACGTTCCTGTCGAAATACTGGCAGACGTCAACAGCCGCAACATCCAGCGAATGCAGTGCTTTCAGCAGCGGGGTTTTATAATCCAGTGCTTCGCCGGTATAGGAAACGAAAATCGTAGGGATACAAAGCGTGCCGTCGAGAATAAAAGCAGGTGAGGTCGGATCCCAGGCAGTATATCCACGGGCTTCGAAAGTATTCCGGATACCGCCGCTGGGGAAGCTGGATGCATCAGGTTCGGCCTGGACAAGCTGATCGCCGTTGAAATTCTCGACCGCCCGGCCATCATCGACAGGGACTATAAATGCATCATGCTTTTCAGCTGTTGCTCCGGTAAGCGGGTGGAACCAATGGGTATAATGTGTGGCGCCTTTACTGATTGCCCAGGTTTTCATCGAAGCTGCAACCTGGTCGGCTACCCTGCGGTCAATTTTTTCACCGGTATCAATTGCACTCATCACGCCTTTAAATGCCTCTTTTGAAAGAAACTCCCTCATCGTGCTGATCCCGAAGGTCATTTCACCAAAATATTCGGAAATCTTACGACCGTTTGCAAGGGGTTTTTTATCAAGCGTCCTGGAAAGGGAAATCTCTATTGCTTTAAATCTAAAATTGCTCATACTCCTCAATATGAATTGGTTATACTACTTGTTTTTTACGAATTAAGACTAAGCCAGAAAATACAAAAATACCGTTTATGATCAAAAGCTCAAATCCAAAGTTATAACCATTTAATAACATTTGATCATATATACTTAAGAAGTAGCATAATACAGGGGATATGACGGCAATAAGCGGGACCCATTTATCTTTCACTTTCCAGCGGGTAAAAAGGCCGAAGGAATAAAGGCCGAGTAAGGGTCCGTAAGTATAGCCCGCGATGGTAAACAGCTTATCGATCACTGCCCTGTCGTTGATTGCCCTGAAAATAACAATTACCGCCAGCAGTACCATTGCAAAGCTGAAATGTACCAGGTATCTTGTCCTTTCCTTTTGTTTTTCAGTAAGATGTTCATTCTTGTTCAGTCCCAGGAAATCGATGCTGAATGATGTTGTCAGGGAGGTTAAAGCCCCGTCGGCACTGGGGTATGCGGCAGAAATAAGCCCGATGATAAAGACGAGACCGGCAAGCGGGCCAAGGTGATTGATGGCAATCATTGGGAAAAGGTCATCCGATCTTTCCGGAAGCCCGATTCCTTTCATCGTGGTAAACAGGTATAGGGCGGCCCCAAGGAACAGGAAGAGGAAATTCACGAAAACCAGTACCAGGCTGAACGAAAACATGTTTTTCTGTGCGTCTTTCAACGACCTGCAACTTAGGTTCTTCTGCATCATCTCCTGGTCGAGCCCTGTCATGACGATGGCTATGAATGCCCCACTGAGCAACTGCTTAAGGTAAAATCTTTTATCATGCCAATCCCCGAAGACCATTTTTGAATATTCACTATCCCAGACAGTATTAAACATCTGCCCAAAATCCATCCCCAGGTTTTTAGTTACCATATAAATTGTGATGACAAGGGCAAGGAGCATGAAGGTAGTCTGCACTGTGTCGGTCCAGATGATGGTTTTAATCCCTCCTTTGAATGTATAAAGAAGAATAAGAATGATGAAGATGAGGGTGGTTACGGTGAATGGCACCCCCCAGGCATCAAAAACAAAGACCTGCAACACATTTACCACGAGGAACATCCTGAAAGAGGCGCCAATGGTGCGGGAGAGAAGGAAAAAGAATGCGCCGGTCTTATATGACCAGAATCCAAACCGACTTTCGAGGTAAGAATAGATCGACGTCAGGTTAAGCCTGTAATAGAGCGGCATTAGCACAGTAGCGATAGCAAAATAGCCGAACAGGTAACCCAGTACGACCATCATGTACGAAAACTGGGTATCCCCCACCCAACCCGGGACTGACATGAATGTGACACCAGAGAGCGAAGCACCTATCATACCATATGCGACCACCATCCAGGGCGACTGTTTATTTCCGATGAAAAAAGCCCTGTTGGTAGCTTTTCTTGCAGTCAGCCAGGTGATGAAGAACAGCAGGGCCGTGTAAATGAGGAAGATGATGAGGATTGAGGCTGGAGTCATGCGATACTTTTAATATGCTATTTCGCAAAGTTTTGCAAAGAAAACGCAAAGTTTCGCAAAGATTCGAAATATAAATCGATTAATTGAGATCCGGATTCGTTGTTGATTTCACTAATCATTACATTTATCATTCCCAGTCTCTTGCCGAATTCCATATCTGACGGGCTATCACCGACCATGACGGATTTAGAAAAGTCTATTTCCGGAAAAGCAGCTTTGGCTTTGATGGCCATTCCGGTACCGGGTTTCCTATCGGGATGATTTTCAGCAGCGAGATGGGTACAATAATAAGAAGCGTCGATACGCCCGCCGGATCTCCTTATTTCATCCTTCATCCGGGCATCAATCATGTGAAGGTTTTCAGGTTTCATTATCCCTTTGCCAACCCCCTGCTGGTTACTTACAATGATAACCCGGCCAAATACTTTATCAAAGACCGTCATGGCTTCCAATACCCCTTCAATGAACCTGAATTCTTCCCAGCTCCTGACATAATCACCGGGCAAACGCCGGCTGATCACCCCGTCGCGGTCGAGAAACAGCGTCCATTCTTTAGTAAAAGAGAAGTCTTTTAAATTCATCTATCGCTTTTTGATAGTCTTCCGGGACACCGATATCCCTGAAATAGGAAAAACACCTCATGCCGTAAAAATCTTCCGTTTTGTGATATTTCTGGAGGAAATCCTTCTCGAAGGAAAATTTTTCCGGCAGGCCGAACCTGAGCAGGTAATCTTTACGGATCACATATACCCCGCCGTTGATATAGCCTTCTTCCACCTCGTCTGATTTTTCATAAAAATGGATAATCCTGTTATTATTATCGAATTCAAGAAGGCCGAAGCGGGCCGGTTCAATTTCAAACCGCATGGCCAGGACAAGGTCGGCTTCCTTGATCTTCCGGAAATCGTCGAGCCTTTGCAGGTTCACATCGAAATAAGTATCCCCGTTGAAAATAAAAGTAGCAAATCCCTGGACATGCTTCAGGGCATTCATGATAGCGCCGCCTGTCCCAAGGGGCTCTTCTTCCACAGCATAAGCTATCTCGAGCGATTTATACTGGTTGCCGAAATGTTGTGTTATTTTTTCTTTCTGGTGGCCTACTGAAAGAATTACCCTGCGCAAGCCCCATTTATCAAGGAAATCAAGCTGGTATTCGAGGAAAGGCCTTCCATTGATCTCCGCCATCGATTTTGGCCCGTCTGCCACAAAATCTTTGAGCCGGGTACCCAATCCCCCTGCAAGTATGATCGCTTCACCGGTCATTCAGGAAAGAGGGTTCTTTCAACCAGTTCGCAGATAATATGTCCGATCAGGATATGTGCTTCCTGTATCCGGGGTGTATCCGTTGAAGGTACCTTAATTAAGAAATCCGAAAGTGCGGCGAGTTTGCCCCCAGTTTCTCCTGTGATTCCAACTGTAATGATCCCATGGGTATGAGCCGCTTCAAAGGCACGGATAATATTTTCACTGTTGCCTGAAGTAGACAAGCCTACCAGGACATCGCCTTCATTACCTGATCCTTCAACCAGGCGTGAATACACATCATTAAATGAATAGTCGTTCGAAACGGCTGTCAGGTAAGAGGTATTAACGGTGAGGGCCTCAGCTGCAAGCGGTTTTCGGTCGATATAAAACCTTCCTGAAAGCTCAGCCGCCAGGTGCTGCGCATCAGCAGCACTGCCGCCGTTGCCGCAGAATAAGATCCTGTTCCCCTCGCACAGCGCCTGTGAACATATCATTGCTATTTCAGCAATAGTATTGGTAATGGCAGGATCAGCAAGAACTTTCTGCTTGACTGCAATTGATTGCTGAATAGCTTCCGAAATCCGTTTCATAACACCTCTTTACCTCGTTACCTCACTATTTCTTCCCATCCTTGGTATCTATCACCGGCTGGGGCTGGCTGCCGGTCTGCGGTTGCATTCCCGGGCTGGTCTTGGTATTTCCCCCTGTAGTACCCGGCTTTAATTGTCCTTTAGGCTGAGCAGGGACATTAGGGCTCTTGTCGGCATTCCAGGTTTCGGCAACTATTCTCCAGTTATCTTCCCTGTCTTTTTTCCAAACGTTCATGTACTTGCCCATATCTGTTTTGGGTTCTGTAATTCCCGGGAAAGTAACGGTCAGTGTATAAGTCCCGATGTCCACCATCATGTCAATACCCATAATAAGGTCAGAGGTAGTTTTCTGCCCGTCGATAATTTTATAGCCGCCTTTTAATTTTCCCAGGTTATTATTCAGGATGAGCTTATAGCCTTTTTCCATTATCCGGTAATTCGGAAGAGAGATGGCATTCTCATCGTAGTATTTGCCCATTGCCTCAAACCTGCCGGCTTTTGCCATTTCGATCATGTCTTTATTCATCAGGGCGACCTGGGCCCTCATTTCCTGGTTGGACTGAGCGTATGATCCGGTAAAAAGGAAGGAAAGCAAACTGATAGCTACGGCTTTAATTATTAGACTCTTCATAAATCAGTATTAAGATTTGACATTATTTATTTAAAACGGTTCCAAAGATAGGATATTTTTCACTGATTGATTTTGCCTCTACCCCGCGTAATTATTAAAAATAGTTAAATTTGACAGATGTACTTAAGCAGGCTTGAAATAGAAAATTTCCGCGGGATACGTTCAGCACGCATCGAGTTCGGGGAATCCACCATACTGATCGGTGAAAATGATTCCGGGAAGACAAGCCTTCTGGATGCTATCTGTCTCATACTCTCCCCTGCACCTGATAATGAACCGCTCATTTTCGAAGCGGATGATTTTTATAAAGCCGGTGGATTAAGCAGTGATACGCCTTTGGGGGATTTACGGATCAGCCTGGTTTTCTGCGAAAGGAGCCTTGATGAGTGGACGTTCATGCGCAATAACGAAATCGGGCTTTCACTTACCGATGATACGGGCAGGTTACAGGAGTTATCCATTGACGTTAAAGCATCGCCCCCGGCAGTCAATGAAAAAGCCAGGGCAAAATGGCGTATATCTGTTGAACGGCGCAGCAGGATGGAATATACCGATGACACGTCGATCCTGGGCTGGATACGCAGGCTGAACCCGGTTTTTCGTACCCGGAGCGGAATCCCCGACAATTTCCAGGATAATGGCCCTGATCTTCATACAAAATACATCGAAGCCTTACGGTCATTAGGGCAGGTTTCCAGGTTCTTTACTACTGATGGCCCTCCCCTTGACCAGGTTATCTATGAGATTTTAGGGAGGAAACCCCTTCCGGAAGGCCATGGAGGGAAAAGGGTTCCTTTAAAGCGCGGATCGGCGGCAGAAAAAATGGGCATGCTGATATTTATCACAGCCATGCTGCAATCCGGCAGTTTGATGGCCGATCCGGCGGCTGAGCCCATCATCATTATTGAAGATCCCGAGGCCCATCTCCACCCGATGACCCTGCAGGCGGTCAAAATACTGATCGAAAGGCTGAAATGGCAAAAGATCATTACCACTCAATCCGGGGACTTGTTATCAGATTTTCCGCTCCAGGACATCCGAAGGATTGCAAGGCATGAAGGGGTTATCCGGCAGAACTGGGTTAAACCCGGGAGCTTAACAAGCGAAGACCTGCGCCGCTTAAGCTATCATGTCCGAATGCGTATGAGCACTGCGACTTTTGCAAGGTGCTGGCTGCTGGTTGAAGGGGAATCGGAAATATGGCTGCTGCCGCATATCGCCCGCTTATGTGGCTATGATCTTTCGATAGAAGGGATAGTGTGCGTGGAATTCGCACAGTGCGGTATTTCACCGTTGATCAAGGCAGCCAACCAATTCGGCATCGGCTGGTTCCTGCTTGCCGACGGAGATGCAGCCGGGAAAGCATATATCGACACTGCACGGCATTTTGCCGGCCTCACGCGCGATAATCCCGATGATCATTGTCTTCGTTTCCGGGAGAGGGATATTGAGCATCACCTCTTTTTTAACGGTTACGCAAGGATTTACGAGGAATATGCAGGGGTCCCTGCCAATCACAGCCAGAATATGAAAGCAGGAAGGATTATCGGCCGCGCCATCCACCGGCACTCCAAGCCTTACATGGCTGTGGCTATCATAGAGGCTATTTCCCATAATAATTCCCCCGGCGTTCCCCCGGAATTGAAGAAACTGGTGGAGAGCTGCGTGAAGCTGGCGAAGGAGTCGGCGGTCGGAAGTCGTCAGTCGTCAGTCATCAGTCGGCAGTCGTCAGATTAATGAAAAAAATTACTAATTTTGCACCCCGAAAACGGTCTCGTAGCTCAGTGGATAGAGCAACAGCCTTCTAAGCTGTGGGTCCCGCGTTCGAATCGCGGCGAGATCACTGAAGCGAGTTTTGAGTTTCCACCACTTCACCCCTTCACCACTTCACCCCCTGAACATTCTTCCCGCTCAATTGTTACAACAAAAAAGATAATTTATGGAGCCATCGCATAATGTCATCGGCTGGGTTGAAATACCTGTGCTGGACATGGAAAGAGCTATCCGCTTTTATGAAACGGTGTTTGAATTTAAAATTTCCAGGACACAGTTTGGTTCGTTAGATATGGGCTGGTTCCCCTGGGTGGAGAATTCGGTTGGGACAGGCGGTTCGCTGGTTCATCATACGGATTACTATAAGCCTTCTGCTGATGGGGTATTGATCTATTTTACAGCTTTTTCCGGTGATGTTGACATGGAGCTTTCAAGGGTGGAAAAAGCCGGGGGCAAGGTAATACAGGGAAAAACAATAATTGGTGAAGATCATGGCTTTATGGCCATTTTTATTGATACAGAAGGAAACAGGATAGCTTTACACTCGAGATAGTCATCAAAACCATATTATGCGAAAAGCGATACTTTGCTGCTATTTTTTAATAACAGCGCTGTTGAGTACCGGCCAGTCAACCCAGCTCGACAGCCTTAAATCGCTTTTGGCGTCTGCACCTGATGATTCTGTCAAAGTAAATTCCCTTATCACCATTGCAAACAAATCAGTTAATTCGGATCCTGAGGCTACTATCCGATATGGGACCCAGGCAAAAGAACTTGCAGAAAAACTGAATTACCGGAGGGGACTGGGATATGCCCTGAAGAGCATCGGAATGGGCTATTATTTTAAGGCTGAATATGTTGATGTACTTGTATACTGGCAGCAATCGCTGCAAACTTTCGAGCAAATCAACGAGAAAGTAGGCATAGCCAATATGTCGAGCAACCTTGGCGCTGTTCATTTCAGCCAGGGCGACGACAATAAGGCGATTGAGTACTATCTTCAGTCATTAAAAGTTTCGGAAGAAATCGGTGACAGGCTCAGGATCGCCACTGCCCTTGTAAATATAGGGGCGGTTTATTCCAACAAAGAAAACACCCATGATATGGCCCTGGAATATTACCACCGGGCACTCCCTTTAAGTACAGAGCTTAAAGATTATGAAGCCATCGGTACCGTTGCGGTTAACATGGGTGAGATCTTCCTTAAAAGCAATAATCCCGATTCAGCGCTGTTTTTTTTCGATACCTCACTTGATGCCTATAAAAAGGCTGAAAGCGTTAAGGTCGCCTATGCCCTGAATAATATCGGCAAAGTATATGCAGAGCTGGGAAATTATGAGCAGGCTATTAAGGTTCAGAATGAAGCCATTGAAAGGGCTGAAAACCTTGATGCCAGGCTTGAAATGACGCAGTCGCTGTTGGGACTTGCAAAAACATATACAGCTCAGGGAAACAACTCAGCAGCCATAAGTGCATACCGCAGGGCACAGTCAATAGGAGAAGAAATAAGGGCCAAGAATGAATTGATCGAGATTTATGAAGGCTTAGCGGGCATTTATGCCAGATCGGGTTCTTATCCTGATGCCTATAAATACCAGACATTATTCATCATCATGAAGGATTCGCTTTATAATGCCGAAATGAATAAGCGGATCCAATCCCTTACGCTGGGTTTCGAGATTGAAAAGAAACAAGGTAATATCGATTTGCTGACCAAGGATATTGCATTGCAGGACCTGAGCCTTCAAAGGCAGAGGATTGCAACTTATGCCGCCGGCAGCACGGGGTTCCTGCTTTTGCTCATGGCTATCGGAATTTTCAGCCGGTACAGGTATATCCAGAAGACCAAAAAAATAATCGAATTTGAAAAGGACCGTTCAGAAAAACTGCTTCTTAATATTTTGCCATTAGAGACGGCCCAGGAACTGAAGGAAAAAGGCACTGCCACACCGAAGCATTACGACAGGGTTTCCGTGTTATTCACCGATTTCAAAGGCTTCACCAAGATCGCTGAAAAGCTTACCGCACAGCAACTTATCGAAGAGTTGAACTACTGCTTTTTCGAATTCGATAAGATCATCGATAAGCACCGTCTTGAAAAAATAAAAACCATCGGCGACGCATACATGTGCGCCGGGGGCATACCCGTCGCAAACAAGACCAATCCCGTGGATATTGTGAGGGCCGGCCTTGAGATCAAGGCTTTTATGGAGAACCTCAAAATTGAACGTGAGAAGCAGGGAAAAGAATACTGGGAATTGCGGATCGGGATCCACACTGGTGAAGTGGTGGCAGGGGTAGTTGGCAAGAACAAATTCGCCTACGATATCTGGGGAGATGCCGTGAATACCGCCAGCCGTATGGAGTCCAGCGGTATCCCCAGCCAGGTCAACATTTCCGGAACTACTTACGAGTTTATAAAGGATTATTTTGTCTGCACCCACCGTGGCAAAATCCTGGCCAAAAACAAAGGCGAAATCGACATGTATATCGTTGAAAGCGAAATTTGAGCACCGCCATATTTTCAATCCGAATTATACGTAAATTGCACCAATTCTTTCAAAATTCAACATTTTATGCTCGTTCCTTTCTACCAGGTAGATGCCTTCACCGACCGCCTGTTTGGCGGTAACCCGGCCGGGGTCTGTCCGCTGGAGCAATGGCTCCCGGATGAAACCATGCAAAAGATCGCTTTGGAGAATAACCTTTCGGAAACCGCTTTTTTCGTCAAAAAGGGTGAAGGGTTCCACATCCGGTGGTTTACGCCGAAAGTGGAGGTTAATCTTTGCGGTCATGCTACGCTGGCTTCGGCGCATATTATCTTCAGCAGCCCTGGATATACCGGCGGGATCATTGCCTTTGAGTCGAGAAGCGGCATACTGAACGTAACCAGGGAAGGTGACCTGTATATTCTTGATTTCCCCAGCAATATGCCTCAGCGGACCTCCCTGCCCAATGATTTCGTGCAGGCGCTGAATATAACGCCGGTCCAGTGTTTCAGGGGCAAGGACGATTATCTTCTTCTATATAAAACACAACAGGAGATCGAAGCGCTGAACCCAGACTTCAAGAAACTGGAAAAGGTGGATGCACGGGCCGTTATTGTAACGGCACCGGGCACCAAGGCCGATTTCGTATCCCGCTTTTTCGCCCCGCGTGTCGGAATAGATGAAGATCCGGTGACTGGTTCCGCACACACCGTCCTTATCCCGTTCTGGGCAGAAAAACTCGGAAAGAATGAATTGCACGCCCTGCAATTGTCGCGCCGCGGTGGGACACTTTTCTGCCGCTCTAAAGGCGACAGGGTGGATATAGGGGGGAAAGCGGTGACTTATCTCACAGGAGAAATCACAGTTTAATTGTTTTCTGATTGTCTATCTAAGTGCATTAAATCCCAAGCAACCTGCGGTAAGCACCAAATACCAAGCACCAAATACCAAACAAATTTCAATACCTAAATTCAAAGTTCCAAAACTGTTTTGGATTTTGTTTTTTTTGGACTTAGGTTATTATTTGGTATTTGGTGCTTGGTGCTTGGTATTTATTTGGTATTTGGTGCTTGGGATTTGGGATTTGCTTAGTAGCTTTGACAGACTTCAAATAGCTTCTCAATCAGCTCAAGGTTCTTGCTAAATCCACAAACCTGCTGCCGGCGGTGTTCGAAATATTTCCCGGTAATCCCTTCCACTTCCTGGCTTGTTGCCAGCCAAACCGGGGTATCGGCACCCTTGTCGGGGGGTTCATGGCCGCCAAAACCCATCGAGTTACTTAAAGCCGAGTTGACATCACCGGGATGGCAGGCATTGACAGTTATATTAAAAGCCGCCAGCCGCTTAGCGAAAGCCACGGTGAGCATGCGGTTTGCCTGCTTCGATTGCCGGTATGACGTATCATTATCATAATGCCGCTGCCGGAATTCGAGGTCGTTAAGATCCAGTCCGCCAGCCCAGTAACTTGCAACATTTACTATCCTGGAAGGTGCGCCCGACCTTAAATGCGGTGTAAAAGCATCGATCATCCAGAAATAACCGAGCACATTCGTTGCAAACTGCACTTCAATGCCATCTTCGGATTCGGTTCGCTTACGCGGGGTGTCAGCCGCATTGTTGATCAGCAGGTGCACCGGCCCTTTCACACTTCCGGCAAAATCATAAACCTGTTTTTTACGTGATAAATCCACTACGGCATAGGAAATAGCATCAGTACCTGCCTGCTTTACCATCTCAGCCAGTACATTTTTCGCTTTTTCCTCATTCTTAGCCACCATTAATACATGATAATTGCCGGTAGACAGCACCTGCCGGGCAATTGCTTTCCCAATGGCGCCGGTAGCTCCCGTGATAATAGCCAGTTTATTGTTATCCATAGCCTTTATTGTCAATCATTCAAATATAACTACTTTCGCCGTTCAAATTCATTTCGGTTTTTCAATATGATCATAGCATTTGCTTTCGGGGTGATCGGTGCATTATTGGTGCTGGCAAACAGTAAGCACCTCAGGAAAAATTCTTTCTTCATTACTGGCCTATTCTTAACCTTGGTTATTGCTGCAACAGGTATCTATTTTATTTTATCAGCAGATAAAAAGACTGACAGCACGCTTTTCTTTCCCATGTTCGCACCACTGACAACGCTGCTGCTCTGGCTTCTCACCCGTATGGCCTATAAGGCGAAAACCGGCAAGGAGATCATCATGCACATGCACGGGCTTATACCGATTAAACATGAGACAAGGTACGTAACGCAGCAGGAGAAAAATATTACTTTTATCTTATTGGTTGTTTCGGTAATTATCCCTTACCTGGTACTTTTAATTTTCAAATGAAATTTTTATAACATGATCATCGGACTGTTCATATATGCTTTGATATTCATCGTTATAGGCCTTCTTTTCTTTTTTAAAAAGAAAAAAGTTGTCGGTGGGATGTTTTTTTTGCTTGCTATATTATTATCAATCGTTGGGATAGTTGCCATCGTGCTTTATCCTCATATCTGGCCATTCTGACAATGAAAAAAGCAATTCTTATCTTAATGTTCCTTGGATTTGCCCTGGTGCTGACAGCCCAGGAAAAGCGATCCTTTGTAAGTCTGAACCTTGGGCCGGGATTTCCTGTCGGAGGATACCATTCCAAAGAACTTCCGGAAGGCGGATTTGCCCTGACAGGGCTGGATATGAAACTGGAGGGGGCATGGTTCTTCAAGCCCTGGCTGGGAGTGGGCGGCTCGGCTTGCATGGACCTTCACCCGGTTGATGCAGGCGCCCTCGGCAGCGCAAAGCTTGCTGGTAATCCTTACATGAACAGCCTTATCATCAGGTCCGATCCTTATCTTTCAGTGTCACTGTATGCGGGATTATTCTTCAATTTCCCTTTGTATAAAAAACTTGCCTTCACAGCCAAAGCTGAAGGCGGCATCATATATGCACAAACCCCTTACCAACTTTATAAAGCAGATTACTACATGATTGGCAGGAACTGGTATGAGGTCACTTCTGCCGGGGATTATGAGGCAAGTTTCCTGGCCGGGGCCGGGTTAAGGTACGACCTCAACGACTGTATCGGCTTTAGCCTCCAGGCTGATTTCACTTATAATGAGATGGATTTCGATTTCATAACTTCCGGGGGTGTTCTCCGGACCGATGAAATTGTGATGTCGTTTGTGAATATCGGAGGGGGAATTGTAATTAAAATTCAACACTCTCGATAGGTTCTTGTCCGTACCTGAAAATCCTCATCGGGCGGGAGCCTTTTAATTCGATCTTATCGCCTTCTACCTGTATAAGACAAGCTTCTCTTAATCCTACAACGGTTATATCGCGGTTCACTGCCAGGAATTCCTCGATGCGCTGCTGCCTTGTCTCGCCACCATGTCCTTCAGGGTTGGCATCAAGATAGTGCGGGTTGATCTGGAAGGGGACCAGGTTAAAAGTATCGAAACTTGCGGGTTGTACTATTGGCATATCGTTGGTGGTGCGCAAGGTAGGGCAGGCAACGTTGGCACCTGCGCTCCAGCCCATGAAATGCATGCCTTCGAGGGCACGCCTGCGGATCACATCCACCAGCCCGAGCTTATGAAGCATGTATACCAGGTGAAACGTGTTCCCCCCGCCTACTGCTATTGCTTCGGCAACCTCCACAGCTTTAACGGGATCTTTCTCACGGTGGATGGAGTAAATACCATATCCCAGCTCAGCAAAGACTGTTTTAACCCGCTGCTCATAAACATCGTAGGATTTTTCCACGCTTTCACTTGCCAGGTTTACACCGGCGAAAGGAACGAATAAGATATTCTTCACGCCCGTACCTTCAAGGAATGAGGTGATATATGGCCTCGGCCAGCCCAGGTAGGGCTCGCCGGCGTTTGTCGAGTTACTGATCAGCAGGAGTCGTTTCATAATTCATTATTTTTTCATTCATATACAAAGTAAAGGATTATTTCCAGATCAAAGGCCAGTTACTCATTTTCCAGTCAGTAGTTTTCAGCCACATCACCTTGTAGGATTTATTGAACGGCCGGTACCATTTATCCTTTCCTGTGTAGGAAGACAGGATTTCCCAGGGCTTCCGGCCTGCTGGATTCTGCACATCCCTTCCGGCCATGTAACCTGCTAACATTTGCTGCTCAGCTGCCAGGGACCGGGATTCGATACCAAGTCCTTTCATCCTGCCAAGTAATTGAAAAGCATGGTCGTAATCGCGCTGGCGGACATAATGCCGGAACATACCTGCCAGGAATGTTGAATCTGAGGATACTGAAACCCTGTCAAAAAGTGGCGTAAATAGTATCCCAAATTTTTCCAGCCTGTGCTTCTGGTGGTACTTCTTCAGTTCCTGGTATTTTTCCAGATATCCGGAACAATCCCCTTGCTTCCCGGCGTCAAGCTCTTTTTCCATTCGTTGAAAATCCGAAGGGGTTTCAAGGTTAAACTTCCGGTACCAGGCCTGCTCATCGTTGATCCTGCATTTCAGGTTAGCCATTGAAAGGTCAGCCGCCTCTTTTGCCAGTGCATGCGCCCGGATATAATCAGCATTTTTTTCTGCTTCCAGGGAACCAGCGATGAGAAGGTTAAATCCATCCATTACTTTTTCACACTCAGCCAGGCGGACCCTTTCATTCAAATCCACATATTGCAAATACAGGCTGTCGTGCCTGTTGACCTGGTAGTCAGACAACATTTTCTCAATGTTCTGTAACATAGATTCCGCACCGGTAAAATCATGTGCCCATGCCCTGACACGGCCTTCTGAAAGATTTTGCAGGATGATTGCCCTGGCAGATTCCTGGCGGTAAAGCAACAGGTCTGGATAAGGTCTCAATACACCCGACTTTTCAGTAATAACCGCTTTATTGAAATAGTAAAGCGCTGAAACATGCTCCTGCTTCCTGTAAAACTTCATCGCTTCTTCCAGTATTTCATCATAACCGGCCTGGTGGAAATTGCGTTCCAGTTCCGATTCAGCCAGGTCCTTATCTATCCGGTACCCTGCGCCAATCCTGATGGCTATTGCTTCCTGGTATTTTTGGGCCGCTTCCGTGTATTCATCTTTAGAATACAACATCGTTGCTTTTTTTAAGAGGGCGAGATAAATTCCGTTCCTTGCCGTTCTCATCCATTCATTAAATAAGGCAGGATACGGATAGGATGGAACCGACAGGTAGTGAAGCTGGATTTCATTCAGGTAGATGAGTGCCTTATCGTAATTCTTCAATTCAATGAATTTAACAGCCTGGTTTTCAAAGTCATGATATAGCCAATTTTCATGATCGGTCAACCATGCTGGAGTAATTTGGTTTATCCCGTTTCCTTCAAATAATTTCAATGCTTTATAATAGTATTGGGCGGCAAAGACCGGATTGCCGGTCTGGGCAGATTTGCGTGATATCGTTAGGTAAGATACCGCGATACTGTCCCTCATCCTGTTTTCATCTTCTAAAATATTGTTTTTTAAATGATTAAAATGAAGAAGCTTAGAAAGATGATTTGCTGTTCTATAAAATGATAGCGCACGGAGCTGGTTACCTTCCCTTTCATATTCTTTCCCCCTCCCTGCAAATCCGGTTACCAGTATTTTTTGCAGGAATTGACTTTTGTAAACCGGAATTTTATAATCCCGGAACAGCCGGTTGACACTTGCGAGCGACGAATTTGTATATTCCGGTACGGATAATCCTTCAATAAAATTTACATACCGGAAATCAGACCGGAAAGCCATCTGGTAATAATAATCCAGCCAGTCGAGGTATTGACTGATCCTTTCTGAATCACTGACAAAGATGTTTCCCCTGTTCCTATCTCCTTGGTAATATCCGATTATAGCTTTATAGCGGTTATTTAACCGGACAAGCTCCTGGTACAACTCTGAAAGCCCCGCCCTGTCGTGGGTATTGTTAGACAGTACAAGGTTAAACTGAACCGGGTCAATATAATTAATGATCCTTTCCAATTCAAGCTGGCGAAGGATCATATCATGCCGGGATGGAGTTTCAGATAAAAAGCCGTTTGATGTCCATTTTATAGCACTGTCAGCAAGCAAAGCCGCTGCATAGTACCTGTCGATCTGCAGCAAGTGATCGCGGAATAATTCATAGGATGATTTCGTATAATAAAAGGTCGCCCCTGAAAAAAAGACCGTGACTGTTAAAGATGTATCAATCCCTTTAAAATCCAGTGAGGTATAAAGTCCATCATTCTTTTCAACAGGAATATTCCGGAATACCAGGCTATCGGTAATTATTCCGCCTGGCATGACGAGGTGGAAAACCAGGTCGGCTTTCTCCGGCCTGACAGATGACGAAATATCATAGCCAAGGTAATTCAGGGGGGAACCTGCGATATCGGGTGAAAATACCCTCACTTCCGCATGCCCGGGTTTGCATTGGTCGAGCTGATAGCGGACCCGGTAACTGAAACGGAGCGAAATATCGCCAAAAGCCTGTTGGGAAGCCAGGGCAATATCCTGGACGATAAGGTTCTGGTAATAAAAATCGGGGCCATCAATGATGCCCTGTGTAGTAAAAGAATTTTCGGCAGAAAGGTCTTTTTTACATTGGGCGAGGCTGTGGCTGAAGGGAATAAATAAAAGAACAATTGCCGTAGCTATTATTCTCATCACTCCCTTGTTTAGCATTGCCATATCATTTTAAGGAGTTAAAAATAAGATGCCGGTCTTTCAACCGGCATCTTTCTGAGTGCCCAAAACAAGACTCGAACTTGCACGAGCGTTCGCTCACTACACCCTGAATGTAGCGCGTCTACCAATTCCGCCATTTGGGCAAATCAGGAAATGTTGAATTTTAAATTTTGAATTTTGAATTCGGGTTTTTTATTTTAACATTTCATTCAACATTCAAGATTCAAAATTCAACATTTAAAAGAACAGTGCCCAGAACAAGACTCGAACTTGCACAACCGAGAGGTTACATGGCCCTCAACCATGCGCGTCTACCACTTCCGCCATCTGGGCTTTTAAGCGGGTGCAAAGGTAAAAGAAATTTTGAATTTTGAATTTTAAATTTTGAAATATTTCTTTCTTTTCAGATGATAATTAATTTTGACTTCATAAACAGGATAGTTATTTTTACAGATTAATTTTTACTATTAAAGCCTGAAACTACGTCGATCAAACCAAATTACTATGTTTACCGATAACGATCTGAAGCAGCTTAAAAACCGTGGAATTTCCATGGAAACCATTGAAAGGCAACTACTTGATTTTAAGCACGGATTCCCGTTCAGCCGTTTACAGGCCGCCGCGACCAAAGAAAACGGTATCCGCACCTTCAACGAAAAAGAGATCCATGAACTGATCACAAACTTTGACCGTACCGCTAAAGACCTGAAACTCGTCAAGTTTGTCCCTGCATCCGGTGCCGCCACCCGAATGTTCAAACACCTTTATGAATTCAAAGAAAAGGCAGGAAACAGGAAAGCGGAAGCTAAAATGCTGCAGGACGACGATTTTAACAGCATAGGCTATTTTTTTACTAACCTTGGCAGGTTTGCCTTTTATGATGATCTGAAAAGGCTGATGTCGCATGAAGGGATCAGTATTGATGATTGTATTAAAAACCATGATCTTGTTACGGTCCTGGATTATATCCTGACTCCCGGGGGCTTGAATTACGGAAACCTTCCGAAAGGCATCATTAAATTTCATCATTACGGGACATTTTCACGCACAGCCACCGGGGAACATCTTGTTGAAGGCGCCCATTATTGTGCAACCCGGGCAAAGAAAGTATCCGTCCACCTGACCGTTTCCCCTGAGCACCTGTCCAGTTTCAGGGATCTCATAGCTTATGTGCAGCCTTACTACGAAAGCATGTTCGGGGTTTTATACGATATTTCCTTTTCAATCCAGAAGCCCTCCACAGATACACTTGCTGTTGATCTCAAAAATGAACCTTTCAGGGAAAAGGATGGGTCGCTGGTATTCCGCCCGGGCGGCCACGGGGCACTGATCGAGAACCTGAATGACCTTGACTGCGACCTGGTTTTTATAAAAAATATCGACAATGTTGTGCCTGACCGGCTGAAAGCAGAGACTTACCGTTACAAAAAGCTGCTTGGCGGCCTCCTGTTACAAATGCAGTCAAAAGCATTCAACCTATTGCGCGCCCTGGATAAAAAGCCACCTTCAGTCGACATCATCAGCGAAGCTGCCCAGTTTTGCGAGGGCCAGGCCAATGCTTCGTTCCCTGCCGATTTCATTCGCTGGGAAGAAAGTAAAAAGGTTAAATTCCTGCAAAATTTCCTGAACAGGCCGATCCGGATCTGTGGTATGGTTAAAAATGAAGGGGAACCCGGCGGAGGGCCGTTCTGGGTGAAAAGCAAGGAAGGCGAGGTTTCTTTACAGATTGTCGAATCTTCACAAATCGACCTTAACAAGCCTGATCAGAAAAAGATCATGGATTCATCGACACATTTCAACCCCGTAGACCTGGTTTGCAGCATGAAGGATTATAAGGGTAAAAAGTTTGACCTGAGGCAGTTTGTGGACCAGAACACCGGCTTTATTTCTGAAAAAACCAAAGACGGGAAGCAGTTGAAAGCGATGGAACTACCAGGATTATGGAATGGCGCCATGGCTAACTGGATCACAGTATTTGTTGATGTGCCGATCATTACGTTCAATCCTGTGAAGACGGTGAATGACCTGCTGCGCGAACAGCATCAGAACTAACTCAGGGTGCAAGTCGTTCAATAATCCACTCCACTCCTTTCCGGGTATATCTTATCCTGTCGTGCAAGCGGCCGGGCCTGCCCTGCCAGAATTCGACAACTTCGGGGATAACCTGGAAGCCGCCCCAATGCGCTGGCCGGTTAAGTTCCCCGGTAAAAGTTTTCATATATTCTTTCCTGAGGTTTTCCAGGTACTCGCGATCGGGTATGACCGTACTCTGGGGGGAGATGGCAGCATTGACCTGGCTGTCGAAGGGGCGGGAAGCAAAATATTCATCCGATTCCTGCCCTGATGTTTTCAGCACTGCGCCTTCTATGCGCACCTGGCGTTCAAGCTCTTTCCAGTGCAGTACCAGCGCGGCGCGGTGGTTCCTTGCTATTTCGTGGCCTTTGCGGCTTTCGTAATTAGTGAAAAACACAAAGCCGTTTACATCAAATCCTTTTAGCAGGACGATCCTGGCAGAAGGCTTGCCATCGGCGCCTACAGTGGCCAGTGTCATGGCAGTCGGTTCAGGAACCTCTGCCAGGACTGCCTGGTCCATCCATATCCCGAATTGCTGCACCGGATCCGGCATCACATGGTCTATGTCAAGTTCACCCAGCAGATATTCGTTCCTGATCTTTGAAAGGTCACGATTTTGCATACTGCAAAGATCGGAAAAAAAGCGACTACCTACCTGCTCTTATCCGGCCCAACCGGTATCGGCGGGACATCTTTAAAATCCTTCACCTGCAGGGTAATCACCTCAATTGCTTTGTCAAGCTGGGTATCGATGCCCTTGTATTCCTGTGCGGGATCGTTATCGATAATGATATCCGGCTCTACACCGAAGCCTTCGATGATCCAGTCACTGGTTTCGGAGGAATAGGAAGCAAATTCTGGTTTCCTGAGGTCCATGCCGTCGATAAATGGCAGCGAGCCACGTATCCCGACGACACCACCCCAGGTCCTCGTTCCGATCACGGTACCCATCTCATGCTTTTTGAAAGCATATGGGAATAGATCGCCATCGGAAGCAGAATACTGGTTGATGAGCATAACAACAGGCCCGAGCATCATCTGTCGGGGGGTATGGCCGGGGATTTCCACGTTTCGTGCCATGTTGGAGCGGGTGATCTCCCTGCGGAGCCTTTCGATGATCATTGGCGATACATTTCCGCCCCCGTTACCCCGGTCATCAACGATCAGGCCTTTCTTTGAAAGCTGCGGGTAGAAGTATTTCACAAATTCATTCAATCCTTCCGGGCCCATATCGGGAATGTGGATATATCCAACTTCACCGCCGGTTTTACTGTTCACATAGTCGACATTGTGCTGGACCCAGTTGTAGTAGTAAAGGTTTGACTCGTCTTCAACCGGCCTTACGATCACCTTGCGGCTACCGGCAAAGGAAGCTGAGCCATTCACTGTCAGTTCTACGGGTTTATCAGCTTTCCCCTGCAATGCGGCAAAAATATCGGGCATTCCATTTGCCGGCTTGCCGTCAATAGCCAGGATAAATTCACCTTCTTTAACATTAACCCCTACTTCCGTCAAAGGAGAGCGCATAGATTTACTCCAATTCTGGCCTTTCAGGATTTTATCGACCTTAAAATACCCCGAAGCATCCTTGCTTATCTTCGCCCCCAACAGGCCGGTCTTTACCCGCTCAGGGGCAGGCTTGTCACCGCCCAGGACATAGGCATGGCCTACATTAAGCTCGGCAATCATCTCACCGATAAGGTAATTCAGGTCATTGCGGTTATTGACGTAAGGGACCATCTGTCCGTACTTCTCTTTCATTGCAGGCCAATTAACACCATGCATGTTCTCAACATAGAAAAAATCGCGCATCTGCCTCCAGGCTTCATCAAAGATCTGCTTCCATTCCCGGTCCTTATCGATCCAAACTTTCATATCCGAAAGATCGACAAACTTCGTTAATTCAATCTTCCCTGACGGAAGGCCGATTACGGAATACTTATTTTCCTTTACCACCAGCATTTTCTTCCCATCGAACGATAGTCCGTATACCATGCCTTTTCCAAGTTCCGTTTCTTCTTTCTTTTTAAGATCGTAAAGCTTGAAGGATATTCCATCTCCCCCGGCCATCATCTCATTATAATAAACTTTATCATCTAGTGCATTGAGATTAAAATAATTGGAGGGCCTGACGGGAAGTCCGATTATGCGGTCGCCAAGGCCTATGGTATCAACCTTTGTAATTGGCACATCAGCCGTTTTCCCTCTGTCTCCTTGTCCCCCCTTCTCCTTTTCTCCCTGTCCCCCAGTCTCTTTCTCTCCCTGTTCTGGCTCAGCATCCTTTATTCCGACTTCGTCGTTTTTAGGCGAAAAAGGATTAGGGGTATCGGCAGCCAGGATGGTTAAATAGATCCTTTCCATATTCTGATAGGCATGGTTCCATTCCGTTTCGCTGTAAATCGGGTTAAAATCCCTGCCCGATGCAAAAAGAAGATATTTTCCGTCGTAGCTGAAAGAAGGGCTGTTGGAAGTGTACCAGTCATCGGTCACCGGGTAATTCCGGCCTGTTTTTGTGTCGAAGAGGAGAATCTTGCCAAACGTATTAGGTAACTGGGTCACATAAGCTATCCAGCGGCTGTCGGGTGACCAGGTAAAATCGTTGAATTCCCATATTTTAGATTTGTCGACCAGGGTAACTGCTTTTGTATCGATATCAACATATTGCAGCCTTAACTTTTTGTCGTTCCAGAGGATCTTTTTGCTGTCGGGCGACCACCTGATCGTAAATTTATAGGTATCGGCACCATTTGTAAGCTGAACAGGCTCAGCGCTGCCGTCCTGCACCTGAATATAGATTTCATACTCCCCGTTGATATCCGAGAGATAGGCGATATACTTACCATCCGGCGACCAGGCTGCTTCCCTGTCGTGGGCGCCTGCACTTTCAGTAAGGTTCCTCGTGATCCCTTCTTCTGACGGGACGGAAAACACTTCACCCCTTGCAGAAAACACCACCCGTTTTCCATCAGGTGAAAGGTCGGCATTCGTAATTGATTTTGAAGCATCTTTAAGTTCGTTCCTGCCTCCATAAAAATCTTCAGCGATGGTGACCCTGATTTTTGAAGATGTTTCCGTCAGGATATCAAAAAGGTAAAGAAATCCGCCGTTCTCATAAATAATTGCATTATTTCCCAGGGAGGGGAATTTGATATCATATTCGGTATAGTTCGTGAGTTTACGTACCTGGCGGGAATCAGTCTGGTAAACGAACAGGTTCATGGTGCGGTCGCGGTCGGAAAGGAAGTAGATATTATTCCCGTGCCACATAGGGAAGATGTCCTGGGCTTCATTATTAGTTATGTTGGAAACTTCGCCTGTAATAAAATCAAAAATCCTGATATCATCGGCCATGCCGCCTTTGTAATATTTCCAGGTCCGGAACTCGCGGAAGACACGGTTGAAGGCCAGTTTGGAACCATCAGGGGAATAGGAGCAAAAGCCACCGGTCGACAGGGGGATTTCGGCCGAAAGGCCCCCGGTGACCGGAACCGAATAGAGCGAGCCAATAAAAT
Source organism: uncultured Bacteroidales bacterium (assembly GCA_964371595.1). GTDB lineage: Bacteria > Bacteroidota > Bacteroidia > Bacteroidales > JAGOPY01 > JAGOPY01. The sequence goes on from CAYJNJ010000022.1 coordinate 37,309, forward strand.
CGTTAAAGGTTTGCTTCCGGGAGCGGTAAATAATGTTTTTCCCGTCGGGTGTCCAGGCCATTACGATATTATTTGGGCCCATCCGGTCGGAAATATCATCACGTCCAAGTGTTGCCGTATAAGTCAGCCTCACCGGAACGCCACCCTCTGAAGGCATTGTATAAACTTCTGTATTACCGTCATATTGGGCAGTGAATGCAATTTGTTTCCCATCAGGTGAAAACTTTGCGAACATCTCAAAACCCTCGTGATTGGTAAGCTTCCTTGCCATACCACCTGATTTGGCCACTGTATAAAGATCTCCCGCATAAGTAAAAACAACCTTATCGCCGTTGACCGCAGGGAAGCGTAGAAGCCGCGCTTCTTCCTGGGCATTGGCCATAAATGACAGGAGCACAAACGTTAAAAGGAAAAATCTCATCTTTTTCATCCTGAAATCAGTTTTAAATTCTTCGCTAAAATAATGGGAAACTATGAACCGGTGCAGAAGTTCTTTCGAAATGCCGAAAGATGCCAACGATTGGTCAATTCCGGTTTACAAGCGGCAAATTACTGCTTTCCGGTCAGATGACCTTCCGGACTTCAGGATGTTGGTTCAGGTAAAGCAGGCAGGCACCTTCGATCTTATAGCCCATTTCACGGAGGAGAGCGGAATAGGCAAGAATCTGGCGCTCATGTTCATCCCTGGGCTTGCCGGTCTTATAATCAATGATCGTTACGCTGTTTTGCCGGATGAGGACGCGGTCAGGTCGATATAAAACCCCTTCGGTGGTCAGTATCTCCGGCTCATTTCTGACCTCATAGGACGGGTCAAAATACGGGGAAATTGCAGGGTTGGTTAAAATTTCCTTTAATAAAGCTGATAACTCCTCCAGCCGTGACGTACTGATCATTCCATCGACCAGCATACCCTGCAGCACAGGTTCAAGGTCATCGGCATGGCTGATCTTTTCCATGACGGAGTGGACAAGTGTCCCCCACTCACGGTTCCTTTCGGGTTCTTCCATGTCCCAGGCCTTAGGAGCATGATGGCGAAGCAGCATCTCGAGATTTGGCCTGGTGGCGATGGCAACATCGGGTGCCGCATAGATCCCGGTTGCACCAGGCTCATCCTTTTTCCACCTTTCTCCAAACTGGTAAACCTGCCTGTCATTCTGCCACAGACCTTCAGCCTTAAAAAACCGGGAAAACCATTTGTTAACGGAAGCCGGGTCATCGTTCTTTTCAGGAAAATCCTTTGTAAGTACATAGAGCCTTTCTTCAGGCCGGGTAAGGGCTACATAAAGCACATTTGCCATATCCACTACCGAACGGTTTACTTCGTCTTCATAAACACCTGCATACACAGTCTCTGCAAGGCTTTTATTTGCTGGCAGATAGGCAGTTTTTAGAGGGGCTGCAAGTTGTTCCTCAACAGGGACCCAGAGGTATTTCTTTGTCACGCGGACCTGCTCATCAGCAAAAGGAAAGATCACGGCAGGGAATTGCAGGCCCTTTGCTTTATGGACTGTCATAATCCTCACAGCATCAATTCCTTCAGGGATAATCACAGATGCTTTCAAGCTTTTCTCCTCCCACCATTCCAGAAATTCCGGTAATCCTCCGTGCCGCAGTTTCACGAACTCGAGTATCACATCCTGGAAAAAGCGCAAATAGCTGTTATTAAGCTTCCCAAGCCCGAAATGATGAACCAGGAACTGGACCAGTCCGAATATTTCCAGGCTTTTTAAATGTTGATAATCAAGGAAAGAAAAGTGGTTTAAAAGCATAGAATAAAAAGCCGTCGGATCAGGGCTTGCCGAACGCCTGAAGAAATCCTCCGGTGCGACTCCTGATATCATCTTCCTGTCGACCATATAATGCATGATATGCATCATGGCGATGGCATCGGACGGATCAACGAGGTGCCTGATCCATGCCACCAGGAAGTTTACATGATCAGACTGGGTGAGCAGCAATGACTCGGAAGAAACCACGGGGATCCCCCGGCTGATAAGGAAGGTAGCGATCCCAGACGCTTTTTTATTGTCACGGCAAAGGATAGCCAGGTCCTTATATGAATAGTTATCTTCTTTTATTTCCCCGATAATGGCAAATATCCTGTCGTGGACCAGGTCTTCATATTTCCTTTCTTCTTCTTCATCTTCCCTGCTCACTTTCTCAATCCTGACCAGACCCGGTTTATCAGTCTTAGCCGTTTCCTGGATTGCATTTTTAAAAGGATCGCCATATGGGGAAGGCAGAAATGTGGAGAAAAAGGTGAACAGGCTGTTGTTAAAGTCAACGATAACCTTGCTTGAACGGTGGTTCCGGGCGAGGTTCTCCTGCTTATAATGGCGGCTAAGCGTTTGCTCCCTCTGGTCGAGCAATGGATCAGGGAATTCATGGATAAGACCCGGCAGGATATCAAACTGACGTGCATCACCCGATCGCCAGCGGTATATTGCCTGCTTGGCATCGCCGACCACAAGGTTCATCCGGTTTGAGGCAAGCGCATTTTCGACAAGAGGCAGCAGGTTATGCCATTGCAGGATTGAAGTGTCCTGGAACTCATCAATAAGATAATGGAGATATTTTTCGCCGATGCGCTCATAAATGAACGGGGCAGGCTGTTCCCTTACGACTTCAGAGATACGGCGGTTAAACTCACTGATCAGCAGCTTGTTATTTTCAAGGCATAGATTATTCAGTGTCTTTTCAATTTCGCTGAGAAGGGCTGTGGAAAACAAATTATTGAGCAGGATACGGCAGAGTACATAACGGGGCAAATCACGCTCCATGAATTCCAGTATTTGTTTTCCGGAGCTGAGCAGCTGCGGCTCGATCCTGCTAAATGCAGATTGTTGATCAGGCCTGGCATTACGGCCGAGCCATTCACCTGACCGAAGCGATGCGTCGGCATAGGAATTTGGCCTGATCTTATCGAATCGTCCTCTTGCCAGGTTCCTTAAGTAGGCAAAAACGCCCCGCTCCTTCTGGATAAATGCTTCTGAGGTCAGCGATTCGCGCTCAAGCAGAGACATAGCTTCTGCAGCCGTTTTCTTTACCAGGTTTTCCCATGTGATTTTCCAGGAAAGAAGGCTGGTGCGCACTTTCATGAAAGTCGCCAGGTCATATTTCCTCAGTTCGCCCAGAGAGGAAATACTTGATTCCTGCAGTAAGGTCCTTCCGAACTCATTAAGGTCCTTCTCAATCTGCCAGCTCAGTTCATCGCCTGCTTTGTTTTCCACGAAATCGACCATGACACGGGTCAGTTGCTCATCGCTGCCAACCTGGCTGATCAACAGGTCGACAGATTGCGAAAGCAGTGCATCTGAATCAAGCTCCACTTCAAAGTTCAGCGGTATTTTCAGGTCGTGGGCAAAGGTTCGGATCACGCGATGGGTGAAACTGTCGATGGTGCTGATGGCAAATTCCGCATAATGATGCATGATCAGCCTTAAAACAGAATAAGCCCGCGAGCTGATCAGCTTTTCAGTCAGGTTCAACTGTTCAGCAAGCTGGGGCAGCAGGAATTTTACAGCATCCTTTTCACGGTATTTTTCAGGATCGGCAAGAAAAACGAGGTTACGTACCACCCTTTCCTTCATTTCATTGGCAGCCTTGTTGGTAAAGGTGATGGCCAGTACCTGGCGGAACTGGTCGGGGTTATCCAGGACAATTTTCAGGTATTCCCTGACCAGGGTAAAGGTTTTGCCTGATCCGGCAGATGATTTATAAACGATGAATTTGTGATCCGCATTCTGCATAGGGGATAAAAATACAAAATTCCTGCAGGTTAATCAGAATGTTGGGGGGATTGTGCAGCTATAATGTTCCAACCAAACTGTCGTCCCTACCGAACTGCCGTCCCTGATGGGACTACCGAACTGCCGTCCCTGATGGGACTATCGAACTGCCATCCCTGGCGGGACTAGTCCTTAAGGACGACAGTTCGGTAGGGATGATAGCCCCAAATCTTCAAAAAGTCCCTTTATGGACGAAAGATTTGTCGGCTTTAATGCATAGAAATTCAAACATTTACACGAACTGCTTTAAAATATTTTCCTACGACCGGGTATTTTTTTCTAAAAAACGGATAAACCAATATATACCATTGTCTAACATTAAATTGTCAATCCATGGCTTACACTTATTCACAAATCAACATCCATGCAGTATTCACTGTACGAGGCAGGGAAAATCTTCTGCATAAAGAATTTCGTGGTAGGATTCTCGAATATCTTTCAGGCACAATGAAAGGACTGGGACTGTTCCCATTAGCGGTAAATGGCGTCGAAGACCATGTCCATATTTTCTTTGAACTACCACCAAAAATCTCAGTTTCAAAAGCTTTGCAGGAAATTAAATCCAATTCTTCCAAATGGATTAACCAGCAACAATTAATAAAAAGCAAATTTGAATGGCAGGCCGGATTTGGTGCTTTCGCAAATTCAAGATCACAAAGGTCCCGTGTCATAAATTATATCCTCAACCAGGAGATTCACCATAACAAAGTTAGTTTCAAGGACGAATACCTCAACCTGCTTGAAAAATACTCAATTGAATATGATCAAAATAAATTGTTCGATTTTTACGTGATGGAAACCAGTCCAGGTTTAATAACCTAGACCTATAAGATGTACAAAACATCAACCCACTACTATCCTCCTGACAAAGGGGATATTATTGACCGTCAGTTTTACAAGATAAACACCGCTCCGGAACCCGTTCTCTTTTAAATAGAGCATTTGATTATAATAGCCCCGCTCCTGCCGGGTCTGTGCGAACCTTTTCATCTCATTCCCATAAATGGAATAAATGGCGATGGTCACATCAGCATCGTTTTCCAGTTCATAACTAACTGATATATAATCCCTGCATGGATTAGGGAAAACTGCGAATTCAAACCGGGGCTTTCTTATTTCCGGGACTTCCAGGAAAGTCGACCTGATGGAATCAATATAGGAAGCGGTGACTCCAATACCTGCTTCATCGGTGACAAGAAGGATTGGTTCAGGGTATCCGTTTGCGAGCCATTTGTATTCGATATAGTTACGGATCACCGGGAAGCCAATCCCGATTGAATCACTGAAAATGCTGTCGTATTCAGTGATTTCAGTTTTTACCCTGAGTGTCTGGAACTCGCCAAAGGGTGTGGTTAACGTACCCCATCCATCGACGGTATTTCTCCTGGTTTTCGACATCAATAGAAATCCCATGTCAGGCACATCGATTTCAAACATGGAATGTGCCGAATCAACATCGCCGTATTCAAGCGGAAAGCGATATATGGTATCAATCTCCTGGAACTGGATTGGCAGCGGAACACCTTCAAGGGTTACACCATAACCGACTTCCCTGATCTCTTCATCAGTATTCTTTATAAAAAGATAGGAATCATCAAGAACCAATCCCGGTATGGCGCTGAACGTCCCGAGCTTTAATGCCACAGTTGCCTTATAATCGGGATAAATGAACTGGTTATTAAAGAATATCTGGTAGATCCCGGGTGTTTCACTTACATTCACAAAGGTATCGACCTGCTGGGAAACAACGGTAAGTTCATCGAAAAGCCACGTCTGGTCAGGGCCTCCCGGCTCAAAGTCGATCCCGTCCAGGATAAACGTATTACTTTTTCTGACGGTATCCCCGGGGACCGGCATATCATCACTTGTGATAACGACCTGGGCAAGCAGCGGGGCACTAATGAAGCATAATATGATATTAAACAGAAGAAGTCTTTTCATTTTGTCCTTTATAATTTTAATGTATAGCGTTACTTTTTGTCCTTTTGTTGTGTCTCAGACCCATATTTTGTAAAAAGTTCCTTTAAAGTATTGAAATCTTTCCGGTAAAAAATCCCGACGCCCTGGGTATAAGGGGCATAATCATTGAAAAGCGTCAGGTCATTGGAGCGGTTGAAGGCTTTCAACCGGAACCTTCCATCCGGGGTAAGTTTGTATTCCACATTGATATCCCCCACTATGGAACTGGTCTTCTGGGTGTTTGCATTGGACCCGGTGACATCAAAATTACCATCGATGACCAGCCGGTCATCAAGGAGCTGTGTAGAAAGCGCGACTTCCAACTGTTCGTCAGACACCTGGTCGCCGGGCACATAATTGATCCCGATATTGAAATCATTACTGATCTGTGACAGCATATTACTGAGGGTATTGGAAACGATTGCCGCCGGGTTCACAGGATTTGTCGCACCACCGGTACCGGTATTGCTGAAACTTCCCAGCACGAGCAATGAAATTGCCTGTTGGTTCATCAGGCCTGCATCATTTGTATCGAGAACGGCATATATGGCAGTCTTGGTCTGTTCCTGCATATTCGGGAAAGTGATCCCGAAGCTCAGCTCGGGGTTGAAAAGATTTCCTGTCATCCTGATATCGGTATTGACAATCACTTTTTCGGCAGCCGCCTCAGGATCCATGAGGGTAATACCCAGGCCTTCGAGTGAGGTTCTGAGCCTGTATCTTGCAACAATGCTTACTTCAGCATCATAGAGATCCCCCGTCCATGAAATACTGCTGCCTTCAAGAATTACAAACCTCCTGTTGACGAGTTCTTCAAGCGAGAAGACGAATAAGCCAGTGTAAATTTTATATGACCCGTACAGAGTAAGATAATAATTACGGTCCACCCCCAGTCTGAGATTACCACTTCCACTGGCTTTGATATTCCCGATATTCCCAGGAAGGATAATTTCGACATCGGCAGCCCGCGTCACGTTCATGTCTATATCCAGGCTGACGCCAACTAACTGCACCTCCTTTTCATCGCCTGGATTAAGGGTGTCTTCCGCATTGGTAAATACAATAAAATCGTTCTGGGAGACATCCACCGAATAATTGATCGGTATGGTCATATCCGTGCCTTTTTCGGTCGTGGCATCGACTTCAATCGTTAAATTCTGAAAAGGGCCATAAAGCCTGACTGTACCGGTTGCGTAAGCCTTTCCATAAAAAATCTCATTCTGGTAACGGTTCAGGTTTAAAGCCATGAAATTCTCAGGTTTTATAGTCAGGTCAAGGCTCATATCCTTGAAATAGTCATGCTTAATCCCCCCGGTTAAGACGGCTTTATTGGAAACCGGGTCAAACACGGTCAGCTCATTGAATTGGATCATATCCCTGGTGAAAACAACCTCATTAGAGAAAGAGTACATTACATTCAGGTAATCCACCAGCATTTCAGTCCTTTGCAGCTTCAGCCTGCCAAGCAGAAGAGGCTTGGCCAGCGTGCCATCAAGTGTCAGCTTACCGGTTGCAAAACCTTCCAGGTGCGAACTGAAACTGGTGAGCAGGGGTTCAAGCACCGAAATATTGAGGTTTTGCGCAGTAATATCGAAATCAAAATTTCTTTTTTTATCAAAAGGATAATACATCCCGTTCACACCCAATATTTTGTAAGGATCCTCCTGGGTCCCCCTTGAAAAAATATTCAAATCAAGCGCCAGGGCCTGGTTCGATTCGAGCCACCGGGTATTCAATTCGGCATTCCCGAAAAACACTTTATTTACTGTGAAGTCGGCAATCGATAAGCCAGCAAAAATATTCGGAACTTTCTGGTTTCTGAAAATACCAAAGCGTCCGTCGATAATACCGGATAATTCAAGCGACATCCCTTTAAGAAAGGGGTTAAAGTTAGCCAGTGACCATTTATGAAAGTAAACGCTCAGTGTATCTTCCGGACTACTGGAGAGTTCACCATCGACCACGAAGTTTTCCTCATCTTTATAAATGGCAAAATTCCGGACACTGATCTTTGTGGAATCATAAACAACAAGGTTATCCTCTGCAACGCGCCATTTATTTCCGCTTACAATACCTTCTGCACTTCCCAGCCCGACTTCAAACTTGCTCAAGTTGATGAATTTCACATATCCGTTTAATGACCCCCTGTTAGGATTGTCTGGCATATTATTATCCCAGCCAAGTGACACTTTCACGCTGTCGTGCCCTGAAAAAATATTTGCCGACAGGTTATCGATCCCGATACCTGTGCCATCAACCGTTTCACTGAACAAAACCCGGGTAACGCCTATATCCAGTTCAAAATCTTTCCGGTTGGTATTACCGGTAAAAACAAGCTGCTCAAGCCTGATCCCACTATATGTTATATCTGCAACCTGGCCTTCCAGTTCCAGCAACGAGTGCTCTGAATCAAACTTTCCCCGGATTTCCGAACCGGGAGAAATGCTCAAATCGGGAATGAACAGGTTTGTAATAGGGCTGAAATCTTTAAGCCTGAAATCGAAGGCAATATTTTGCGGTTTACTGTCAAGTTCCTGTTGCCGGACCGGATCCAATTGTTTGTCAAGTAAAAATACCAGGAGGTGGCCTGCGAGTTCTTCAATTGAAAATGTCCCTGTTATTTCCCCGTCGATGTAATCTGATCTCAGGCTTAACTGGTTCCCCTGTCCTGCTGTCGAACCCCTGCTGAGCTCGAGCCTGTCCATATGGTATGTGGTATCATTTTCCCGGTAATCAAAATTCTCTACTATTATGGTTCCTTTGAAAGTATCAGGGTCAAGTCCTTGTAAATCGACGCTGAGGGTACCGGAAATGTTCATGTCTTCACTCCGGTCGGCCAGGTTTAACTGACTTAAGTGTGCCATGCCGATATTTGCCGTCATGTCAAGGACCGGGTACTGCCCGTTGAAGTCGGCAAGACCGTTCACTTTTAGTGAGACAGACGGATCAAGGACACTGATAATCCCATTGAATGACTTGCCGGAGATCAAACCGTCGACCAGGATATTTTCATAAATATAATCCCTGTATTCCAAGTCCCTGACTGAACCGTCGATATCAATTTCAATATCTTCGAAAGACGACCCGGCTCCTTCAAATTTCAAATCAAGGTTGACCGTTCCAAGGTCTTCAGAAGAAAGTATTTCACCCAGTTGAATTGATGTTCCGGTAATAATTCCTGAAAAATCAATAATACTATCCGCGCTTTTTGCCGAAAGATCTCCGTCAATAGTCAGTGAACCAACATCAGTATTAATTTCAAGGCTGGTGGAAAAATTTTCCGGGTAGCCTTCAAACCATCCCCAGGCAGAAGTAAACCCGATTTTTATCAATTCAGCGGGAAAAAGAGAGTCATTTCCGGTCAACGGTAGAATGAATGACGAAATATCCTCCGGGGTAGTATTCAGCTTATCGATTTGCAACCTGGTAAACGTTGAATAAAAGTCAGGCAGCCCTTTCATGCTGATCTCCCCTTCAAATTCGGTAAATTCGCCCAGGCTCAGGTTGAGGCCGGTCGCCATAAAGTTACTGACAGGGCCTTTTACCTGGCCGGAGAACATCACCGGGTCCTGCATGCCCATCAGTTCGGGGGCGAAATAGCCTATATCTGCAAATGTTACCAGGGAGCTTCTGACCGTTGCATCCATATAAACGCTATCCAGGAACCAGCCCAGCTTTTCATATCCATTATAGGCAAATTCCAGGTCAAGGTCAAGGCTTGTGCTACCGGTTGATATCTGTGCGCCTTTTACAAGGATCCCACTCTGGCTGACCCTGGTATCCCCTGAAAAATTAAGCAGCTCAAAACCTGATTTCTCGGAAAAAGCTATATGATCGACATAAGCAGTTATAGAATCATCCAGGATGATAATATCCTTGATATCGATAAAAACATTAGAAATACCAAGATTTTCAAAATTGATCCCGGCCCAGTAATTGGTATCTCCGGAAAAATATGTGAAAGCCATGCCATCAACTGAGAAGTCTTTACAACGGATTTCCCAGGCTTTGCCAGGCTTATCTGAAATAGCAGTTTCTGAGGCAAGCCGCTCAATGAAATAATTCAGGTTTATCATCGAATCCCCAGGGTACCATTCCAGGTGAAATCCCCCGCTGTCAAGGCTTACCCTGTCGAAATAAAGAATTCGGTCACTGAGGGAGATATAATCTGTTTTTATCCTCATTTCATCAACGCGCAACATTTCGCGGTTATGATGGTCATTAATAAGGAGCCCGTGGATTTCCAGATAAAGTAGATCATTGATCCTGAGTTTATCAAGACGGATATCAATATTGTATTTTTCAGAAAGATAACCGGTCGCAATCCTTCCTGCCAATTCCTGGAACGAGGGCGAGCGCAGGGTGGTAATGAGCGTGACCAGCGCTGTAACCAGGACCACGATGGCCAGCAGTATGATTTTTGCTATTTTTTTAATAAATTTGCCCGTAATAAAAAGAATTAATGAGCATTTACATCCTTGGCATTGAATCCTCCTGTGATGATACCTCTGCTGCCGTGATCCGCGACAGGGAGATACTTTCCAACCTGATCGCAAACCAGGAAGTTCACCAGGCTTTTGGCGGTGTTGTCCCCGAACTGGCTTCGAGGGCCCACCAGCAGAACATCATACCTGTGGTAGAACAGGCCTTGGATAAAGCAAAAGTAAACAAAAATCAATTGCATGCCGTTGCTTTCACAAGGGGGCCGGGCCTGCTTGGCTCTTTGCTGGTAGGCACATCGTTTGCCAAATCCTTTGCACTTTCCCTGGGTATCCCCATCATCGATATTGATCATATGGAAGCCCACATCCTTGCCCACTTTATCGAAGATCCTGCGAACCGCCGCGATCCGCCGTCTTTCCCATTTCTTTGCCTGACTGTTTCCGGTGGACATACCCAGATTGTCCTCGTAAAAGACTACTTTGATTTCCAGATCATCGGGAAGACAGTCGATGATGCGGCAGGGGAAGCATTTGACAAAGCAGCGAAAATACTGGGCCTGCCCTACCCCGGCGGGCCACTGATCGATAAACTTGCATCGGAAGGTAATGAACATGCTTTTACGTTTCCGCAACCAGTCATTTCAGGCCTTGATTACAGCTTCAGCGGCCTTAAGACTTCTTTCCTTTATTTTCTGAGGGACAATCTAAAAACCGATCCTGAATTTATAGAAAAAAATAAGGCAGACCTTGCTGCTTCGATCCAGAATGTGATCGTCGATGTGCTGATGAAAAAGCTTGTGATGGCGTCGAAGGAATACCAGATCCATGATATCGCCCTTGCCGGAGGGGTTTCAGCCAATTCGAAGCTCCGAAAAACCCTTGAGCAAAAAGCCGGCACCTTAGGATGGAGGGTATTTATCCCAAAATTTGAATACTGCACTGACAACGCAGCCATGATCGCTATCTCAGGATATTTTAAATATTTAAAGAATGATTTTGGAAGCCAGGGAATGGCGGTTTATGCGAGGACGGGAAGACGGGAGGACGGTATGACGGGAAGACGGGAAGACGGGAGGACGGTATGACGGTTTGACAGTATCACTGTTTTAGTATTTAACAATTT